>DPMS01000947.1 GCA_003541285.1 Actinomycetota bacterium | reverse complement strand
ATCAGGCCCAGATGGTCACAGTCCCATACCGGGCTGTCCGGATTGGCCGTCATCCCCCCCGTACTGGCCGCCGGCTCCGTACTGGCCGCCGGCTCCGTACTGGCCGCCGGCTCCGTACTGGCCGCCGGACCCGTACTGGCCGCCGGACCCGTACTGGCCGCCGGACCCGTACTGCCCACCGGACCCGTACTGCCCGCCGGCTGATCCGTGCTGGCCGGCGACCGAACCGTACTGACCGGCGACCGAACCGTACTGGCCGGCGGGCGACGCGCGCACGGGGCTGCTTCCTCCCCGCCGGTCCCGCACGCTGCGCCGTGCCAGCACCCCGAGCCAGACCAGCGCGATCAGGAACCCGAGCCCGGCCGCCACGGCCAGGCCGCTCTCGGCCGCGATCCGGGTCTCATCGCGATGCACCACCTGGATGGGCCCGTGCGCCCCCTTCCCGAAGAACCGTGCCGCCGCCATCCCGGCAGCGGGCCGGGTGGCCGCCAGCGCCCCGGCCGCGCGCAGCGCGGCAGCCGCGTCCACTTCACCGAACCCGATCCCGGGGTCATACCCTGCCTGCGGCCGGTGCCGGGTGGAGGTGATGAGCGCCTCTTCCACCAGGGCCGGTGGCAGCGCCGGGTACCTGGACCGGATCAGGGCCGCCACCCCGGCGACGAACGCCGAGGCTGGACTGGTCCCGTCCGCCTGCAGGTAACTCCCGCCCGGCCCGGCCCCCACGATGCCCACCCCAGGTGCCGCGATGACGACGGATGAGTTGCGCTGTGAGAACGATGCCCGGGTCGCGTGCGAGGTCAGCGCCGCCACCGAGATCACGCCGGTGTAGGCGGCGGGATAGGAATACGGGGCAAAACGGCTGCCCGCGGAACCGTCGTTGCCTGCCGCCGCCACCACCACGACGCCGTGGGAGATCGCGTACCCGATCGCCGCCCTGGTGCTGCGCGACTCGGAGGGCGAGCCGAGCGACATGTTGATGACGGTGACGCCATGGCTCACCGCATACCTGATGCCCCGGCCGATGGCGTCGTCGAAGGCCGAGTTCTGGTTGTAGACCGCGAACCCGGGTTCCTGGTCATCCAGGAGCACCCGGACCGACAGGACCTTCGCCGCGGGCGCGACACCGATCACCCCTTCAGCGCGGCCCGGCCCGCTGCCATGGCCGGCGATCAGCGAAGCGATGAAGGTCCCGTGCAGGTGCGGGGGCCGGTAGCCAGCCGGGTCCGCGCCCTTGGCGAAATCTGGCCCGGTGGTCACCGAGCCGGCCAGGTCGGGCACCCCGGCGTCAATCCCGGTGTCCAGGACGCCGACTGTCACGCCGTGCCCCTTGCTCATCTTCCACGCCGCGGTGATGTCCATTGCCTTGAGCTGCGCCTGCTCGGCGGTCCTCACCTGGGAAGCGATGCCCTGCGCGGGCACGGCACCTTGCGCCGGGACCGCCCCCAGCGCGGGAACCGCACCGAACGCGGCGCTGCCGGCGATGCCCGCCGATGCGGCAGCGACGGCGGCGGTGGCGCGCATGCCACGGATCGTGGTCAGCATGCCCATGCCCTGCTCGCGCAGTTGACGGTGACCGGCACCGACAACGGGGTGAGGAGTTCCCGCGCCAGCTGGCCCGCGGGGGCGAAGACGGACGGACGGCGCTCGCCGGTGGCCGAGGCGGGACGGCCGTCCGCGTATCCGGCCACGGCGAGCAGGACATAGGGCCCTGCGTGTTCCGCCACCGCCGCCTGCCGCGCCGCGTCATCGAAGCGGGCGGCTGCCGTCCCCGCGGGGCCGAATGCCCGCAGCCCGGCGGGAAGCGCGCTGCGGTCAACCGCGCTGGCGAAGGCGGCGGCCCGGGCTGGGCTCCCGAACGCGAGCACACCGGCGGTGTACGCCGCGCCCTGCAGCTCATCGAGGTAGGTGGCGCGCAGGGCAGCCCGGCAGCCGTCATGTTGCGCCAGGCCGGCGACCGCACCGTCCAGCGCCGCCGGGCAGCTGTCCGCAGGCGAGATGGCGACCCGGCGCGCCTGCTCCTGGGTCAGCAGACTGGTGACGTAGCCGAGTGTGGCCGGGAAGATCCGGCCAGCCGGCCAGGTCCGCCAGCGGCTGGCCACGGCGGCCGACGCCGCGGCAGCCCGTTCGGCAGCGGTCGGGGGCCGGGTCAGTTCGGCATGCGCCTTGCTGCCTGCCACCAGCGCCGTCACCAGGCAGGCGGCCCCGGCCAGCGCGACGAGGACCATGACCACCCCCCGCCGCCGCCGTCCGCGGCCGGGTACTGGCGCGGGCGCAGGCGGCGAGATGGCATCCGCCGGCGGCATGGCACTCACCCGCACAGGCTACAGCCGTCCCCTTTGCCGGGCATCGGTGCTGAGGCGGCGCATGACGGTTTCGCGGGCGGGGATGATAGGTCGCTATGGGAGAACTGATCCTGCTCCGGCACGGCGAGACAGAATGGAGCCGTGCCCGCAGGCATACCGGGCGCACCGATCTGCCGCTCACATCCGCTGGTGAAGCCGCTGCGGCCGCCCTGGCGCCAGCGCTTGCCGCCCGCGACATATGCGCCGCTTTCACCAGCCCCGCGCTGCGGGCCACGCGGACCGCCGAACTTGCCGGGCTGGCCGGTGCCAAGCATGACCCGGACCTGTGGGAGTGGGATTACGGCGGTTACGAGGGCCGGACCACCCCGGATATCAGGGCGGAGCGGCCCGGGTGGTACCTGTGGCGGGACGGGATCATCCCTGGCGGGCCCGGCGGGCCCCATCATCCCGGGGAAACGGTGGAGCAGGTCGGGGCCCGGGCGGATGCGGTGCTGTCCCGGGTCATCCCGCTGCTGGACGGCGGTGACGCGGTGCTGGTGTCCCACGCGCACCTGCTGCGCGTGCTGACCGCCCGCTATCTGCGGCTGGGGCCGGCTGAGGGCCGGCTGTTCCGGCTCGACACCGGCACCCTGTGCACGCTCGGCGTGGAGCACGGTGAACCGGTGATCACCTCCTGGAATGTCCCCGCGGCATGACAGCCATCCCTGATGATCATCGGAATAGTGGACACAAAGGGGATGCCGTGGGGAAACGCCACCCGCACCATAGGGGCCGCACCCGCCAGCCAGGCAAGATCATGGGGTTCACCACTCCCTGAACTACCGTTAAGCGCGCCCTACGGGCGCACCGCACCTCAGCGCCCTTCCGGACGCACCCGGCGAGCTTTCTTACCTGCGCGTGGCCATGACCCGCTAATATCCGAAAAGGCGTACCGTAGGGGGCGTGAAGCGAGGAACGACGTGCGGGGACTGGCGCATCCTTGACAGGATCGATGGCGGCGGGAACGGCGAGGTCTACCGCTGCCAGGGCCTGGATGGCACGGAAGCGGCCATCAAAATCCTGAAAAGAGGCCCAGACCGGCGCGGTGACCGCATGCCCCGCTTCCGCAACGAGATCCACTTCCTGAGAGAGCGCAGAGACTACCCAGGCGTACTGCCAATGCTGGACTACGCGCTGCCCGACGATCCAGCCCAACCATCCTGGTATGTGATGCCCATAGTTATTCCGCTGCTGAAAGCGCTTGGGGAAGCCCCAGAGCTTCCCGTGGTTGTCGACGCCATCGGGCACATAGCCCACACTCTGGCGCGCCTGGCAGCCGAAGGCGTAGAAGGACACCGCGACATCAAGCCAGAGAACCTCTTCCGACTAAATGATCAGTGGGTCATAGGCGACTTCGGCCTAGTCAAGTACCCCGAGCAAAGAACAGGCACCAAGCAAGGCCGCGCCCTCGGGCCATCCGATTTCATGGCCCCAGAGATGCGGCACGACGCCGACACCGCCAAAGCACAACCAGCAGATGTCTACTCCCTCGCCAAGACACTCTGGGCCGTAGCAGCAGGCCGGAGATACCCGCCGCCAGGGGAACTGCGGGGTGACCGGCACGCACTGCGCCTCAGCTCCCATGTGGACGACCGGCGGGCAACACTGCTCGACCCGCTCATCGAACGCTGCACATCCCACGAACCCGCCACGCGGCCCACCATGCAGGACCTTGCGCAAGAACTCATCTGGTGGTCCGCTCCCCGCAGCGTCCCAGTCCAAGCAGACCTCTCTGCCTACGCTGAGGAAGTTGCCCGCCTGCGCGACGCAAACAGGGTCGAGGGAGAAACTGAACGCGAACGGCTTGCCCGGCTCTATAACGAAGCGCTGACACGCGTGCATTCACGTCTGCTGCTCCCGCTGGTGGGTGCTGTGGAGCGGTCCGGCTTGCAGAATATGGGCTCCGTCCCGAGAGATTTCAAGCATTGGGTCCCCGACGGCTACGGGGGCAGCGCGAACATGCCCTGCTGGGGAATAGAAACCCTCGCCAGCCCACTGCTAGTCGCAAGCATCGGCGTAGTTCACAAGCTGCCCTCTGCCGAAGACACAACAGACCTGGGCATCACGGCAATGCTCGCGACCCTAACAAAGAACTCCCAGCATATCTACCTCCAAGAGCTTGAACCGTTCCGCTCCGGATCACTCCAACTCGACCAAGCGATCGACAAGCTTGGAAGGAAAATCAACACCGAACTCCCGGCAATCATCGCCCACTTCCTGACAACCTGCCGGGAAATCGGCATCCCCCGCAAGCAAGGATGACCAAATTAGCTGCACTGAGAGCCAGATTGCTCCTACGTAGCTCCCATGCGTGACTGCCAGTGAACCACCGATCTGTGACACCCCAGCCGACACAACCCCACGACCGTAGCGACCGCAGAAGAATTTCTGCACCCGATTGCCTACGAGGAAGGCTGCCCGTTGATCCAAGCGGACCCGATGGTGGCAATATCACCGCCTTCACAGGCACGCCTTCCAAGATGTTAAGCCCGGCTGACTCTTCAACCCGCCTTCGGTGCAACGCCGGTCCAAGGGCAAGTCCGACCCGCTGGACGCCTACGCCGCCGCCGATGCGGTGATCTCCGGGCGGGCCACCGCGATCGCCAAAGCCGGTGATGGAACCGTCGAAGCGATCCGCGTCCTGCACCTGGCCCGGGCCATCAAGGCCCGTACCGCCACCGTCAACGAGCTCATAGCCCTGCTGGTCACCGCCCCGCACTGGTCACCGCCTGCGCGAGGCTGCGCCCCACCGGTGACCCGGCCACCCCCGAACACGCCGTCAAGGCCGCGCTGCGCTCCCTGGCCCGCCGCATCCAGGCCCTGACCACCGAGGTCACTGCCTTGAACACCCAGCTGGCCCCACTGGTCACCGCCGCCTGCCCCGCCCTGACCGCCATCGGCGGCGTCGGCACCGAAACCGCGGCCCAGCTGCTCATCAGCTGCGGCGACAACCCAGATCAGATGCGGGTGACGCCGGTGACGTGGGTCGGTGGTCTGGGTTAGGTATCGCGGGGTTCGGCAACGAATGTGCCCCGGCCGACAACGGTGATGATGAGCCCACGGTCGCGTAGCTCGCGCATGGCCCGGCGGACGGTCATGTAGCCAACGCCGATCTGGGTGGCGAGGTCTCGCTCTGCTGGCAGTTTGTGGCCGGGCTTCAGTTCGCCGCGTTCGATCCGCCCGGCGATCCAGTTGGCCACCTGCATGTAGACCAGTTCGGGGCCGCTGTCGCGGATCTCGGGCGGTTCGGTCATAGATCCACGGTAAGGATGCCGTGGCCTGCACAAACACTGGAGAGCCTTGCATGCGCATACATAGCCATCTATGCTCTCCAGGGTGGAGGCGAACCAGGACACCCAGGACGCAGCGACGCTGCGCGAACTGCGCGACCAGTACCCCCATCTGCACATCGGGACCCAGTTCTACGGCGCCGCCCGTATCTGGGAGGCCCGGGGACACGACGGCCATCCGTGGCTGGTCGCCTCCGACGACCTAGCCCGCTTCCGCCGCGCCTTAAACCAGTCATGATCACCCCACCTGGCCACGACCAGATCACCCTGACCGCCCCCGAAGGGCGGCACCTGTGCAACGACCGCCAGCACCGCAACCTCGGCCGGCTCGCCGAGGCCATCGTGACCTTCGGGCAGCTCGGCATCCCCGGCACCCCACGCGAGGCGTTCTGGCCCGAATGCTGGGGACGCTCCTACCCCATGTGCGGCCTCTGCTGGAAGGCCACCCGCGAGATAGCGCAACAGGCCCGCCCACACCTGGCCATCCAGGACGCTACCCAGTCGAGCGGGTCCGTCACCTCACGGGTGTAACTCGATCTTGGTGATTACTTCCTGCCGGGCCGGGATCGCTCAGCCGGCGAGCACCGTCCAGAGCAGGTAGCCGTTCACCCCGATGATCAGCACCGCCACGGCGCCCGCCGCCGCGGTGGTGAGCGGGCGGTTCACCAGCGGGCCCATGACGTCCACCCGGCGCGTCAGCAGCACCAGCGGCACGAGCGCGAACGGTATCCCGAACGCCAGCACCACCTGGGAGAGCACCAGGCTGCCGGTGGGCGGCAGGCCCAGGCCGAGCACCAGCAGCGCCGGCGCCATGGTGACGGCACGGCGGACGAACAGCGGGATGCGGCGGCCGATGAAGCCCTGCATGACGACCTGGCCGGCGTAGGTGCCCACGCTGGAGGACGAGAACCCGGACGCGAGCAGCGCGACCGCGAACGCCAGCGCTGCTCCCCCACCGGCCAGCCGGGCAAGCCCGGCGTGCGCCGCCTCGATGGAGCCGCCCGCCACTGCGCCGGTGTGGCTGAACAGTGACGCGGCGACGAACAGCATCGCCAGGTTGATCAGGCCGGCGGCACCGAGTGCGACCACCACGTCGAGGCGCTGGAAACGCAGCAGTTCGCGGCGCTCGCCGTCGTCGTGGCAGGACACCCTGGACTTCGTCAGTGCCGAATGCAGGTAGATGACGTGCGGCATGACGGTCGCCCCGATGATGCCGGCGACAAGCAGCAGGCTGCCGGAGCCGGTGAAACCGGGGACCAGGCCGGCCGCGGCGCCTGCCGGGTCGGTGCCGACCGCCGCGAGATCGTAGCCGAATCCGAGCAGGACGATGCCGAGCAGGCCGGCGATCGCCAGTTCGAAACGGCGGTATCCCCGCTGGTCGAGGGCGAGGATCCCGAACGCGACCACCGCGGTCATGGGGCCCGCTGCCAGCAGTGGCACGCCGAAGATCAGGTTCAGCCCGATCGCCGCGCCGACAAATTCCGCCAGGTCGGTCGCCATGGCGATCAGCTCGGCCTGTACCCACAGGCCGGCCGAGACCGCTTTGGGCAGGTGCCGGCGGCATAGCTCGGGCAGATCCCGCCCGGTGGCGACACCCACCTTCGCGGACAGGTACTGCACGAGCATGGCCATCAGGTTGGCGGCCACGATCACCCACGCCAGCGTGTACCCGAACTGTGCGCCGGCCGAGAAATTGGTTGCGAAATTGCCGGGGTCGACGTAGGCGACCGCCGCCACGAAGGCCGGGCCGAGCAGGGACAGCACGCCGCGGACCCGGCCCCGCGAACGCAGCAGGCTCAGCCCGCTGGGGCCGGCCTCCGCAGCGCCGGGCACGCCAGCGCCGACCGCCGGCCTGCGACCCACCCCAGCGCCGACCGCCACACCGGGGGCGGATCTGGGGACGGCCGCCGGCGGCGGCGGCCGCAGCGCTGACCCGGCCGACGGCGCCGTCAAGGTCAGCCGACCGACGGGCCGAGCCCGAGCGACTGCGGCGTGCTGGAATCGGGCGAGGGCTGGTGCAGGCCCTCGTCGAGCGAGCCGAATTCGGTCATCAGCGCCCGGCTGCCACCCCAGGGTGTCTGCTCCTCCGCTACCAGGGTGTTGGTGGTGAGCAGAAGCCCGGCCACGGAGGCACCGTTCTGCAGCGCAGAGCGGGCGACCCGCAGCGGGTCGATGATGCCCATCTCGATCATGTTCCCGAACCGGCCGGCCAGGGCGTCGAACCCCTCGTCGGTGCCCATCTGCGCCATCCGTGCGACCACCTCCTGGCCGGAGTAGCCCGCGTTGGTGGCGATGAGGTAAGCGGGCTCGGTCAGGACGCGGCGGACGATGTCGACCCCGGTCGCGTAGTCGTCTTTGCCCTGCAGGTCGTCCAGGGCAG
>DPMS01000316.1 GCA_003541285.1 Actinomycetota bacterium | reverse complement strand
GCGCGGCGTGGATCACGCTGACGATGATCGCGCTGGTGATGATCACGCTGCTCGGCTACCGCGCGGCGCAGGTCAACACGGGTGACTTCCCGTACGGCAGGGCCGCGTTCGCCTCGTACTGGCTGGCCGGCGTGCTGCAGCCGCTCGGCACCAGCGCGAATGCGGCGCTTGAGACGTTCTTCCTGCTCGCGAATGTCGCCGTGATCATGGGGTTCGGCGTGTTCGTCACCTACTCCAAGCACCTGCACATCGTGATGGCGCCGTTGAATGTCGTGTTCTCGCGCCGGCCGCGGGCGCTGGGAGCCCTCGGCGAGCTGCCAGCCACGGCCCCGGCGCAGACGCCACAGCTTGACCTGCTGACCTGGAAGCAGCGGCTCGACACGCTGACCTGTACTGAGTGCGGGCGGTGCCAGTCCGCCTGCCCGGCCTGGAACAGCGGCCAGCCGCTCTCGCCGAAGCTGCTCATCATGGGCCTGCGGGACGGCCTGATGTCGGCGGGGGTCCAGTCCGCCCGGTCCGGCGGGCCGGCCGACGGCGGTCCCGCGGCAAGTGGCGACGGTACCAGCGAGGCCGCCGCCGCGGCGGTGATCAGCCCGGAGGTGCTGTGGTCCTGCACCACGTGCGGTGCCTGCGTCGAGCAGTGCCCGGTGGACATCGAGCACGTCGACACGATCGTGCACCTGCGCCGCCAGCTAGTCGACGCTGGCCAGATCGAGCCAGCCGTCCAGCAGGTACTCCAGGGCGACGCTCAGCAGGGCAACTCGTTCGGCAAGTCAGGCCGGATGCGCGCCCGGTGGACCCGTGAGCTCGGGTTCGCAGTCAAGGACGCCCGCAAGGAGCCGGTGCGCTACCTGTGGTTCGTCGGGGACTTCGCATCATTCGACGAGCGGCTACAGGTGCTGTCGCGCAGCCTGGCCCACATCCTGAAGGACGCCGGCGTCGACTTCGGGATGCTCTTCGACGGCGAGCATGACGACGGCAACGACGTGCGCAGGGTCGGCGAGGAGGGCCTGTTCCAGATGCTCGCCGAGCACAACATGGAGTCGTTCCGCAGTGCCAGCTTCGACGAGATCTTCACGACCGACCCGCACTCGTTCAACACTTTGCGCAACGAGTATCCGGCCTACGGCCTGGACAAGCCGGTCATGCACTACTCGCAGCTGCTCCAGCGGCTGCTCGGCGACGGGTCCATACCGGTCGAGCCGCTGGGCCTGAGGGTGACCTACCATGACCCCTGCTACCTGGCCAGGCACAACCGGCTGACCGACCCGCCGCGGCAGGTGCTCCAGGCTCTCGGCTGCGAACTGGTGGAGATGCCCAGGCACGGGCTGAACACCTTCTGCTGCGGAGCCGGCGGCGGCCGGATCTGGATGACCGAGCCCGCGCAAACCGAGCGGCCAAGCGAGAACCGGATCCGTGAGGCGGTCGCGCTCGGCGTCGGTCACTTCGTCGTCGCCTGCCCGAAGGACTTCGTCATGTACACCGACGCGGTCAAGACCACCGGCAACGAAGAGCGCATCACAGTGATCGACCTCGTCCAGCTTGTCGACCAGGCCCGCCGCCCGGCGCCGGCGCTCGAGGCGGTGTGAGGAATGGACGGCGGCAGCGCGGAATGGACGGCATGAACTGCCCGTGGTGTGATTTCGCGGCCGGGCCGCGGGCACTGCATGCCCATCTCGGCGAGCGGCACGGCGATGAGGTCTCCACCGGTGAGCGGAACGGGAAGGTGTTCTACGAGATCACCTGCCCGGCCTGCGGAGCCAGGTATGAGCACGTCGTCAGAAAGGCCGCCCGCGATCCGGAGTTCCTTGCGGGGTTCGGGCGCGAGATCCGGATGGTAGCCCTTGACATGCTCGTGCATCACCTGATGGCCGAACACGAGCAGCCCGAACNNAGCCCGAACACGAGCAGCCCGGGCATCAGCAGCGTGAGCATCAGCGGACGGGAGAATGACGCGGTGAGCCTGGTCAACAACTGCAACATCCCCGAGGACCTGTTCTACGTGGTCGAGAAGCACGTGTGGGCCCGCAGGGACGGTGACCTGGTGACGATCGGAATGACGGACGTCGCGCAGAATCTGGCGAAAAGCATCGTCGCGGTCACCCCGAAGGCGGCTGGGAAGCCGGTCAAGAAAGGCCGCAACGTCGCCACGGTGGAGAGCGGCAAGTGGGTCGGGCCGGTCCCGGCGCCGGTGGGCGGCGAGATCGTCGAGGTGAACCAGGCCCTCACCACATCCCCCGGCCTGATCAACTCCGATCCCTATGGTGAGGGCTGGGTCGCCAGGATCCGCCCCGAGGACTGGGACGCTGACGCCGCTGACCTTGTATCGGGTGCCGAAGGTGTCGAGGCCTACCGGCAGTTCCTCGATGCCGAAGGCATCTCCTGCGGCGGGTGAGGCATGGCGGATCAACTCTGGCACGGCTGCGTCATACCGGACGACCTCCTGTACGACCTGGCCATGAACGTGTGGGTGCGCCTGTCGGGCGAGGAAGCCGTGCTGGGGATGACCGATGTCGCGCAGACCATGGGCGGGCGGATGGTCCAGATCAGCTGGAAGAAGACCGGGCGGAGTTACGCACGGGGCCGGTCCCTGGCCGTCATCGAGAGTGCGAAGTGGGTGGGGCCGTTCCCGACCCCGCTGACGGGGGAACTGATCGAGGTCAACGAAGCCGGGTTCGCCGCCGACATCGCGATCGCCAACCGTGACCCCTACGGGACGGGATGGATGGCGCGGGTACGGCCTTCGCTTCTGGCCGAGGAGCGGGCGGGCCTGGTCGGCGGCCAGGCCGCGTTCGAGCACTACCGGGCATTCATCGAAGACAACGACGTCCGCTGCTACCGGTGCGCGGACTGACCGGGAGGTGACCGGCATGGAGGGCCTGCTAGAAGGTGTGGGCGTTAGCCGGCGCCGCCTGCCCCGGGTACGGATGCTCCTGCTCATCGTGGCCGTAACCGCCTACCTCATATTCCGCATGGTCCAGGGCCTGATGTGGCTGGCCGGCCACCGCTGACCCCGGCTCCCCGAGTCCGGCCACGCAACTGAGCCGGAGTGTCCCCGAAGAAGCCTCATCGCGGCCCCGGACCAGCCGGGGTGCCGTCCGATACAAGGAGAGAACTGCCATGGCGAACCCTGACAACACCCCCGCGGGCGCCGAAGAACAGCCCAAGCGGATGGCGATGGTCTGCTGGAGTGGTGACCTCGACCGGGTGTGGCCCACGCTGATCCTGGCCACCACCGGCGCCGCGTCCGGGCTGGAGGTCGACATCTTCTTCACGTTCTGGGGCCTGCGGGTGCTCCAGCGCAACGACAAGCGGATCACCGGCAAGAACTGGAAGCAGAAGATGGAATCGGTGGTCGACCGGGGCGGCACGGACCACCTGAAGCTAGGCAAGATCAACATGGGTGGCATGGGCACCATGATGATCAAGCAGCTGGCCAGGGAGTACAAGGTGGCCAGCCCCACCGAACTGCTGCAGATGGCCATGGACGTGGGCGTGCGCCTGCACCCCTGCCAGATGACCATGGACCTGTACGGGCTGTCGCGGGAAGACTTCATCGATGGTCTCCAGCCGACGCTCGGGGCGGCCAGCTTCATCGACATGGCGGCGAAGGCTGACATCACGCTGTTCATCTGAGGTGGGGTGGGGGCGGGCGCCCTACTACTACCCCGCGCGCTGACCTCCCTGGCCCGGCTGTGCCGGAGGCTGCGGGGCGCTCACCCGGAACACGCGCAGCTGGAGAGCCAGCGTGGCGTAGTAGCCAGCCAGCGTGGTCAGCTCGAAGACGCCGTCAGCGCCCAGGGCGGCGACCGTCTCCGCGTACTCGCCCTCATCAAGGTCGCCGGTGCGGACCAGCGCCCAGGCGGCCCGGACCGCCGCACGCTCTGCCGCGTCCGCCAGATCCGGCACGCCGCCGCCGCGGATCGATGCCAGGTCCGCTTCGGTCAGGCCCGCTGCCCGCCCGGCAGCTTCGTGTGCGTACTGCTCGAATTCGCATGTCCAGTGGGCGGCGACCACGAGAATGGCCAGTTCCCGTACCCTGGCCGGGAGCAGGCCCTGGTAACGGATGGCGGCGCCGAGGCCTTGCAGGGCGGTGCCGAGCACGGGCCGCAGCAGCATGGCGTTGAACGGCCCGACCAGTGCCCCCGCCTCGTCGGCAAGGCCGAACGGGCGGGCACCCTGCCCGCGGGGACCAGCCGTGATGTCGTGATAGAGCCGCTGCTGGTCCGTGTCGAGGTCGGCGGGGGTCAGGGGGGCGAGCCGGGCCATGATGCCGCCTCTCATCCGGGGTAGCCGAGGAGCACGGAGATCCTGGCACAGGTCTGGCGCAACGCAGGGGTGAGTTCGCGCACGATGCGCTGCACCGGCCAGTCACGCGACCGCAGGGCCAGGTTCGCCCCGGCGACGACGGTGCCGCTTTCCCCCCGGATCGGGGCGGCGACCGACCGGAGCCCGTAGGCCAGTTCCTCGTCCTGCATGGCCCAGCCCTGGCCGCGGATCGCGGCCAGTTCGGGGCGGAGCTCAGCCAGGCTCGTCCTGGCATTGGGCCCGGCAGTGCCGCCGAACGACCCGGAGGTGATGACCTTCGTGAGCTCTGCCTCGTCCAGGTAGGCGAGCAGCAGCTTCCCGATNNGGTCAGCACCGCCAGGTTCACCGTCTCCCCGAGGCTGCTGGCCAGCCGCCGCAGTTCCGGGGTCGCGAGTTCGACCAGGTCCAGGCTGCGCAGCGCCGCCGTCCCGAGCGTCAGCACCCGCACCCCGGGGCGGTACTCGCCCGAGGGCAGGTGCTCCAGATATCCCTCCGCCGCCAGCGTCATCACGATGCGGAAGGTGGTCGGCAGCGGCAGCGACGCCTCGGTGGCGATATCGGTGATGCGCCAGGCCGGGCGCCGCTCGGAAAAGACCGACAGCACGCGCAGCCCTTTGGCCAGGGCCTCGATTTTGTAGTCCGGCTGGGAGGACTTCGCGCTGTGAGCTGGCCGGGGCGCACCGCCCGCGGCACGGGCGCGGCTGCCCTGTTGCCGCACCGGTGGGAGGTTCGCTGACCCGGACATGGTGGTCTCCCCTTGGTCCAGGCTGCCAGGTGACGGCGGCTTGCCCCGCTGGACACCGGCGGCACAGGCCCCTATCGTCTGTGAGGCAGATCCAAACTGACTTTCACTGACTGAAAGTAGCACCGGGGACACGGTGGGACGACCAGACGCGAGCGACTGGCTTGGGTTGCGTGACCGGACGGTGCTCGTCGCCGGGGCCGGCGGTATCGGCGGNNGCGGCGTCTGGCGGAAGTACCACAGTTGCCACGGGCGTGCGTTCGGTGGCTTGAGCTGGGGTTCGTATCCCTGGCCGGCCTCGGCGCCCGCGTCCTGGCGGTGGATGTGGACGAGGCCCGCCTCATGAGGCTCAGGCAGCAGATCCGTGACGCCGGCGCGGACTGCGAGGTGCTGACAGCCGACCTCACCGAACCCGAGACGTGCCGCCGGGTGGTCAGAGAAGCCATGCGCCGGCTGGAATCCATTCAGGTATTCCTGCACGCGATCGCCAGGAACAGCCGTCTGCCCGTGCTGGACGTCGGCGACGATACCTGGTCAGATCTGGTCACTCTCAATCTGTCTACCGCCTATTGGACCGGGCAGGCCGTCGGGCGGGAGATGTGCGCCGCCGGATACGGGCGGATGGTCTTCGTCTCATCAGTGTCCGGCCTGCTCGCCCATGCCAACCATGCACCCTATGCGGTGACCAAGGGTGGTCTCAACCAGCTGGTCCGGGTCATGGCCAGGGAATGGGCAAGGAATGGCGTCACGGTGAACGCCGTCGCACCTGGCTACATCGAGACCGGCCTGACCAGGGACTACCTGGCCCAGCCTGAGGTCCGCGCCAGCCTGACCGGTCTCATCCCGGCGGGCCGGCTGGGAACGGCGGCCGAGGTCGCCGACGCGGTGGCCTTCCTGGCCTCGGACCGCGCCGCCTTCATCACCGGCCACATCCTGTACGTGGATGGCGGACGCACCCTCGGCTAACCCCAGCCCCCGATGGAGCCGCTGGACGTGGCGGTCAGCAACGTGTGGCTCTCGCCGTGGTGAAGGAGCAGGCAGGACGATGAGGATCTGCATCGTGGGCTGCGGGGCCATCGGCAGCCTGTTCGCCGCGCATCTCGCCCGCCTTGCCGAGGTGGAGGTCTGGGCCTTTGATGTCGCCGGGGATCGTGTGCAGGCGGTCAATGCAGGCGGGCTCAGCGTGACCGGCGGCGCCCGATTCGCCGTCTCGCGTGTCGAGCTGTCCTGGCCCGCCGGGCCTGCCCGTTAGCGCGCGGACGCCGGATGATGGGGCCGCTCACCTCGATGAGGTGGTGGCGAACTGCGAGGGCTGGACTAGGCCGCGATCAGCGCGGCGATGATGTCGCGTACCCGCTCCGGCGCCAGCTCACAGGTGGCATCGCCGACGGACAGCTCAACCCGCTGCCGGCCAGGATCGATGGTGGCCGTGGCCGTCGGCCACGCCCAGATCCGCTGCTCGGCGGCCAGCTTACGAGCGGCGGCGGCGAAGCCGTCCCGCGTCGTGCTCAGCAGCAGGTGCATCATCGGGACCTGCGGTGGGTCGGGCACAACCTGCACGCCGTCAACCTCGTGGAGCGCGGCCGCGATCGCCCGGGCGTGGCTCAGATACCCCGGCATCGACGGCAGCCGGCGCCGCAGGCAGCTCAGCGCGGACGCGGCGTTCGGCCACAAGCCGAACAAGGTGCCGCCCATGCGCTGCCGCCACTCCCGCACCTCGGCGAGGATGTCCGCTGGGCCGGCCACACAGCAGCCCGGCAGGGCGCCGATGCCCTTGTAGAACGACACGTACACGGTGTCGAACAGCGCCGCGCTCTCGGCCGCCGGCCAGC
>DPMS01000829.1 GCA_003541285.1 Actinomycetota bacterium | reverse complement strand
GAGCGGAATGTCGCCGCGCCGCTGCCGCAGGGGCGGCAGGTGGACCGGGATCACCGCGTGCGCATGGGTCAGAACGAGCGCCTCGACCTGGTCGAGCCGACCGTCGATCGCGCTGAAGTCCGGCAGGATCAGATCTACTCCTGGCGTGTCCGGATCCGGAAAGAGCACGCCGCAGTCGACGATCAGCAGCCGACCCTCGTGCTCGAACACGGTCATGTTCCGGCCGACCTCGCCCAGCCCGCCGAGTGCGACGATCCGGAGCCCGCCGACTGACAGCGGCTGTGGTGGCCCTAGCTCTGGGTGCGGATGGGTCATTTGAGCTTCACGCCGCCAGCGACCAGGTCCGTGCGCAGCTGCTCGACCTCAGCCGGGGTCGCGTTGACCTGCGGTAGCCTGACCGTCCCGCCAGGCAGCCCGAGCAGCCCGAGCGCGGCCTTGGTCGCGATCACGCCCTGGATCCGGGTCATGATGCCGGTGTAGACGGGCATCAGCTCACGGTGGATCGTCCGCGCGACCGCGACCCGGCCGGCGAAGTAAGCCTCGATCATCTCCGCCAGCCTGTCGCCGACGACGTGCCCGACGACACTGACGAAACCTGAAGCGCCGACGGAGAGCCAGGGCAGGTTCAGCACGTCGTCACCGCAGTAGAACGCCAGGTCGGTCGCGGACATCACGCTGGATCCGGCGGCCAGGTCGCCCTTGGCGTCCTTGACCGCGACGATCCGCGGATGCTGCGCCAGGCGCAGCAAGGACTCGGTCGCGATCGGGACGCCGGCCCGGCCAGGGATGTCGTAGAGCATGACCGGCAGCCCGGTCGACTCGGCGACGGCCGTGAAATGCGCGACGAGGCCGTTCTGCGGTGGCTTGTTGTAGTAAGGGGTGACCACGAGCAGGCCGTCAGCGCCTGCGCGCTCGGCCTGCCTGGCAAGCTCGCAGGTGTGGGCGGTGTCGTTGGTGCCGACCCCGGCCACCACCGTGGCACTGTCCCCGACCGCCTCGATGACTGCGCGAAGCAGCCGGTCTTTCTCGGCATCGCTGGTGGTTGGTGACTCCCCGGTGGTGCCGCTGATCACCAGGCCGTCGTTGCGCATCTCATCGACGAGGTAGGTGGCGAGGCGGGCCGCCCCGTCGACGTCGAGTGCCCCGTCGGCGGTCATGGGCGTGATCATCGCGGTCAGCATCTGGCCGAAGGGCGCCCCGCGAGGGGCGCTGTGACCGGGCTGGCCCGCGGACGCCTGCTGTGTTCCTGTCATGAACGGAACGCTACCTGCCCGGGCCGCAGCGGCGGAACCGGCTCGCGCATGCGGAGTGGACCGTCGCGGGCGCGGCGGCCGGCGGCAACCGCACGGCAGGTGGGAACCGGGAAATCTCAGGCCGTCTCCTGTCATGTGACCGCAGGCGCCGCATGCGGGCCGGCTCAGCAGCCGGCCGGGACAAGCCCCAGGTCGGGGGCATCCGGGACCGGCCCCACCCAGGGCGCGAGTGAGCCGGCGGCCCAGGCCCCGGCTGCCCCCACGGCCGGCCTGCTCCCGGCCGGGAAAGTGGGCCCGGCTCCCAGGCCGGCAACGATGACGCTGCCGCGGTCGCCGGCAACCGGATGCTCGTCGTCGCCGGCGGAGGATGCGCTTTCCCTGCATCTCTGCTCTGGTTCGATCCGGCCACCGGTGCGGCCCAGACGCTGCTCGCCGCCCCTTCGGGCGGGCAAGGCGTGATCGCGGCTGTCCCCCATCCCGGCCCCTGGCAGCTGAAGACGCGGTGACGTGAGCTCGGGGGTACCCACGTCAACCGCGTCTATCTGGTCATCGGGCGGCTCAGCACCGACGTTACACATTGTGATTTTCATATCCGTGATTCGTAGCCGGAGCCCGGGGATCAGAAGACCGGGATGATGTCCTCGGCGTTGATGGCGTCGGACACGTCCACACCCTCGATGTCGAGTTCCGGGATGGCCGGGAACTCAATACCCCAGCGTGTCACGATCGCCCGGACACGTGCCATCGCCACCCGCCAGTTCTCGGCCTGCTCGTCGTAGGAGAGCACGCCCAGCCCGGCGTCGCGGGCGTGGTTCATGAGCACCCGGTGGTTGGGCAGGAAGTACGGTGGCAGTTCCCAGAATCCCTCCGGCGGCTCCCACAGGATCATCGACAGGAACACGAACCCGGCCCGGAGCTGGCGGGTGATCAGGCCCTTGACCTCCTCGGTGAGGCCCGGCCACTCGTTCTCCAGGATCGTCATGCAGATCTGCAGGTGGCGGGACTCGTCCCGGCCGATCCGGTGGAACATCTGGGAGAACACCGGATGGGTGGTGCCCGACGCCATGCCGCGGAACAGGGTGGACGCGGCCATCTCGCCCATCATGAAGCTGGTGAACAGGACGGGCAGGGAGTACTTGCCGACCGCCTTGCTGTAGCCGGTCCAGTACCGGCCGCCGTTGTGATACAGCCAGCCGATGTTGTTGTGCGCGGCCTGCTCAAGTGCAGTCGAGGGCGCCCAGTTCAGCGGCCCGCCGGGCCACAGCCGGGCGATCGTCCGCTGGCAGCACTCCTCGTGATTCATCTCGTCCCGGGTGATCGAGAAGAAGCACTTGCGGACCGGGTCCTCCTCGTGCTGCTCGAACGCGTGGATGGTGGCGCGGGCGAACACCGCCGGGCCGGAGGCATCGAAGTTCGCCAGCACCGAGAACCAGTACATGATGCCCAGCCGCTGTTCCAGGCTGAAGTCCTCCGCGCGCAGCCCGTCCCAGGGCAGGCCGGCTGGATTCCAGACCGTGGCCTTGGACTTCTCGTAGATCGCGGCGAGCTTGGCGGTCTCCACCCGCCATTCCATCGGGTAGATGTTCGGCTGCGGAACCTCTGGTGCTGGCCAGAATCCGCCATCGGGGATGACCAGGCCGTGATCCGGATCTGCCATGTCGCGCTCCGTCCTTCGCCCCGGCCGCTCTATGACAGACTAAGCCCAGCTGTGCGTCATGTCGTTACAGCCAGCGCCCTACCGGCCGGTCCCGCCGGCTGGTAGGGCAGTCTCACCCGGCGGTAACCACCGGCCGCCTCCAGCCGCGATAGGGTACCGGTGTCCTGGGTCCGCCCAGGATGGCGCTGAGCCCAGCGAAGCCGGTGAGATTCCGGCGCTGTCCCGCAACGGTGATGCCCCGCAGAGGGGATAAGCCCGGACGCCTGGCCCGTGCCGACGTGCTGTCCTCGGAGGAAGGGCGGTTCGTTCCGATGCCTCGCCGGCGTCGTAGCGGGCGCACTTCGTCCTCCACGACCCCGACGGAGGATGATCCACCATGCGGGTACCATCCCGCCAGCTCCCCATCATTGCCCTGGCTGTGGCGCTGGCCGCGGCCTGCGCCGCCTGCGGAAGCTCGCAGGCCCCCACCGCCACCGCCACGAGTGCACCGGCCGCCGGGCCGGGCGCCGGGACTTTCCCGGTCAGCCTGACCGCCGCGAACGGCAAGGTGCACCTGCCGGCCCGGCCGGCCGCGATCATCTCGCTGTCCCCCACGCTCACCGAGATGCTGTACGCGATCGGCGCCGGCTCCCAGGTCAAGGCGGTGGATGCCGACTCCAACTACCCGCCACGGGCGCCCAGGACCAAGCTGTCCGGGCTGGCGCCCAACGTCGAGGCGATCGTGGCCGACAAGCCTGACCTGGTCGTCGAGTCCTACGACACCGGGAACCTGACCAAGCGCCTCGCCGCGTTCTCGATCCCGGTACTGGAGCTGCCGGCGCCCACACAGGTGGCCGGCGTGTACAGCGAGTTCACCCAGCTCGGCCGGGCAACCGGCCATGTCGCCCAGGCCAGCAGCGAGAACGCCACGATCCGCAAGCAGATCGCCGCCATCGTCGCCGCTGCCCCGCATCCGGCCAAGCCGGTCACGTACTACTACGAACTCGACCAGACCTACTACTCGCTCACCTCATCGACGTTCGTCGGGCACCTGCTCGGCCTGCTCGGCATGAAGAGCATCGCGGACGCGGCGAAGGGTGCCGCGGCGGCTGGTGGGTACCCGCAGCTGTCGTCCGAGTACATCCTGCGGTCCGACCCGGCCTTCATCCTGCTCGCGGACACGGTCTGCTGCCACCAGAACGCGGCCGCCGTCGCGAAACGCCCGGGCTGGGCAAGCATGTCCGCGGTTAAGGCCGGGCATGTGATCGCGCTCAACGACGACATCGCTTCCCGCTGGGGACCGCGTATCGTGGACTTGCTGCGGACGGTCGCGACCGCGCTCCGCCGCGGCGGTCAGTGACGGCCGGCCCACGTCAGGTGGTGACCGGTAAGCCGGCCCGGCCAGTCCCGGACGCGACTCCCCCCCTCGCCTCCGGGGCGGCCGGGCCGCCCTCGTCCAGGTCCCCTTCTCCTGCCCGGCCCGAGGCCGGGGAGCGGGTGCGGCGGGTACGTACCGGGCGGGCGGGCGCGGTGGCGGCCTCGGCCCTGGTCGTTGCGATGATGGCCGGCGTGTCGGTCGGCCCGGCCGGGCTGCCCCTGTCCGCCGTCGGCCAGGCACTGCTGGTCCACCTGCCCTGGCACCCGCATCTGCACGTCGCCAGCGTCGACGTCGTCATCGTCTGGCAGGTGCGCCTGCCGCGGGTCATCCTCGGTGCGCTGGTGGGGGCCATGCTGGCCGGCAGCGGCGCCGCCTACCAGGGCGTGTTCCGCAACCCGCTGGCTGATCCCTATCTGCTAGGGGTGGCCGCAGGCGGCGGCCTGGGTGCCACCATGATCATCGTGACCGGGGCGCCGGCCGCGTTCCTGCCGCCGGCCGCGTTCGCCGGCGCGGTCATCGCCGTCGCGCTCACCTATCTGCTGGGAACCGGGGCGGGCGGAGGCGCGGCCCGTACCGGCGGCAACGCCGCCGCCATCGTGCTGGCCGGGGTGGCGGTCGGGACGCTGCTCACCGCCATCCAGACCTATCTGCAGCAGCAGCACTCCCAGAGCCTGCAGGAGATCTACGCCTGGATCCTGGGCGGGCTGTCGCAGTCCACCTGGTCTGGGGTGGCCCTGATTGTCCCGTACGCCGCTGTGACGGCCGTGGTGCTGCTCGCGCATCGCCGCCTGCTCGATGTGCTCCGGGTCGGCGAGACCGAGGCCGCCAGCCTCGGCGTGGACATCACCCGGCTGCGGCTGACCGTGGTCGCCGCCGCCACGCTCGGGACCGCCGCCGCCGTCGCAGTCAGCGGCCTGATCGGTTTCGTCGGCATCATCATCCCGCACGCGGTCCGGCTGACCGCTGGTGCCAGCTACCGGGTGGTGCTGCCGGTCTCGATGATCGGCGGGGCCGCGTTCCTTGTTCTCGCCGACATCGCCGCCCGGACCGTGCAGGCGCCGGCCGAGGTCCCGATCGGGGTGATCACCGCCGCCATCGGCGCGCCGTTCTTCCTGTTCGTCCTGCGATCGCGCCGCGCCCGCCAGGACCTCGCGTGATCGCCCTGGAAGCGGTGGCGGTCCGCTACGGCCCGGTGACCGCGCTGGCTGGGGTCGGTGAGCAGGTGACCGCCGGGGAATGGCTCACCATCATCGGGCCGAACGGGGCTGGCAAGTCGACCTTGCTGCGCTGCATCGCTCATCTTGCACAGCATGACGGAAAGATCACGATCGCCGGCCAGCCGATCGCCGGCCTGTCCCGCCGCCAGCTCGCCCGGCTGGTGGCCTACGTGCCGCAGGCGCCGGTGCTGCCGCCGGAGATGACGGTCAGCGACTACGTCCTGCTCGGCCGCACCCCGCACATCGGCTACCTGCGCATGGAAACCACAGCCGACCGGCGGATCTGCGGCGAGCTGCTGGACCGGCTGGGCCTGGCCGCCATGATGGGCCGGATGCTGCCGACCCTGTCCGGTGGCGAGGCGCAGCGGCTCGTGCTGGCGCGCGCACTCGCCCAGCAGGCCCCGGTGCTCCTGCTGGATGAGCCGACCAGCGCCCTGGACCTCGGCCGCCGGGTGGAAGCCCTGGAACTCATCGACGGGGCACGGCGGGAACGCTCGCTCACGGTCGTCTCCGCCGTGCACGATCTCACCCTGGCCGGCCAGTTCGCCGACCGGCTGCTGCTG
>DPMS01000570.1 GCA_003541285.1 Actinomycetota bacterium | reverse complement strand
ATCAGCACCGGGTTGTTCTTCTGGCGGCGCGCGAGGATCTGCATGATCCGCTCGATCTCCGTCTGGCGGCCGACGACCGGGTCGAGCTTGCCCTCCTGGGCCTGCTTCGTGAAGTTCCGGCCGAACTGGTCGAGGAGCTTCGAGGACTTCGACTTCTCCCCCGCCGGCCCGCCGGCGGCGATCCGATGCTCGTCCTGCGCCGCCGCGCCGACGTGTTGCGTTCCCTGTCCGACACCACCCATTTCGGCATGGCCGGCGTCACCGAATCCGGGGGGCTGCGCAAGTGCCCACTGACCGGGGCAGAGATGCAGTCGGCGGACGGGGGTTTGCTCAACATGAACCCGCCGCTGCTGCGCGAGTACCGGCAGCGGATCAACTGCCTGTTCACCCGCCGCGCCGCCGCAGCGACCCGCCCGGCCATCCAGGCGCTCGCCACGGACCTCTGCACGTCACTGGGTGCCCACCGTGCCGCGGACGCCATCACCGGGTTCGCGGAACCATTCACAGCGGAGGCTGTCTGCGGGTCCATGGGCATCCCCCAGGGGGACTGGGAACGGGTTCTGGAGTCCTCCCGGGTCGCGTTCGCAGTGGTGCCCAGCGCGGCGGCGGTAAGCGAGGTGGCCGCGGCGTGGGAAGACCTGTACAGCTATTACGAAACGATCGTCGCCGCGAAGCGGGCCCGGCCCGACGGGACATTAACGTCGCAGATGATCGGCGTACTGGACGGCTTCACGACCAGCCAGGTCGTGCATGTCGTCGCCACCGTGAGCAACGGCTTCGGTGCCGTGCTCCCCGTCCTTGCCACCGCACTCACGGAAGTGGCGCAACAGCCGCAGATCATCGCTGCATGCCTGCGAGGTGAACGGGCCTGGGCCTCAGTTGCCGCGCATCTGCTGAGCTACCGGACAATGTTCCCGGTCGCTCTTCCGCGTATTGCCCTGGCGGACACCTGGCTTGACAGCCGGCTAATCAGGAAGGGCACCGTGGTGCTGCCGTCGCTGATCGCCGCCGCCCACGACCCCTGCTGCCCGCCGCCGGGGAACATCGCGTTCGGGGCCGGCCCTCATTTCTGCCCCGGTGCCGCGCTGACGCGAGTGTGGCTAGCGAGCGCGCTCGCGGTGTTCTTCGGGACCTTTCCCGCCGCGCGGCTTGCGGGCGGTCTGGAGTGGCAACCGGGAACGCTGTCGGTCCCACGGGAGATAGCGCTGACGCTGCGCTGACGCCACTCAGCCGTCCAGATCAGCCAGGCGGCCGGATCGGGGTCGCTCGCGCGCCGCCGTGAGCGGCGGCCTCGGTCCAGCCGGGGCTGTTCAGGAAAACCGCGCCGGAGTACTCGTGGCGGTTGATCCCGAACCCCGGCCCGGTGCGCACACTCGCAACCTCGGAGCCAGCGAGCCGGCCCTTGCTGAACTGGGCGGTCACCGGGCCGGGGGGAGTGGTGAGGTCCACGGTGTGCTCGTCCATGGGGGCTCCCGGTGCCAGATCCGGCAGAGCATCTCTGACACAAGGGCACCCATGGATATCTCCGATAGCCATACGGCTATCCAGAGATGCGCCAAGAATGTACCGAAATAGCCCCAACGATCCAGGGTTGTGCTAGGGTCGTGCGACATGACGATGATGATCGACTCGGAGACGGACGTGCCCGTCTACCAGCAGCTCGCGGCGATACTCCGGGGGAAGATCGATTCAGGCGAGATCCCGCCGCGCCGGGCGATCCCCAGCAAGCGCACCCTCACGGAGGAATACAGCGTGAGCCCTGGCACAGTCGAGCGCGCCGTTCAGGCACTCCGCGCCGAGGGTTACCTCAAGACCGTTCTGGGCCGGGGGCTGTTCGTCCGTCCCCCCGAGGAACGGCAGAGCTAGCGCGGCGCGTCCACGGCGCGGGCCTGCTTCCGGCCTGCATGGCGCACAGCGTGCGACGCCGTGGGTGCCTGCCGCCCCGGCAGGTGGCGGGGCACTCGTGCTCCGGGACGAGCGCTGGCTGGCGGGGACGCTAGCGAATGCTCAGCGGTGTGGCCATGGCGTGCTGGACGAGAGTGATCAGGGCCGTCTTGGCCGATTCCCGCTCTCGCGCGTCGCACTCGATGACCGGCACGTCCTGGCTCACCGACAGGGCTTCCTGGACGCTGGTGACGGTGTGGGGGAACTCGCCGTCGAACCCGTTGATGCCCACGATGAACGGCAGGCCAGCGTTCTCGAAGTAGTCGACCGCCGGGAAGGACTCCGTCAGCCGTCGCGTGTCCACCAGCACGACGGCACCGATGGCGCCCTGGATGAAGTCATCCCACATGAACCAGAAACGGCGCTGCCCCGGTGTGCCGAACAGGTACAGAATGAGCCCGGCGTCCAGGGTCACCCGGCCGAAGTCCATAGCCACCGTGGTGCGCGTCTTATCCGGAACCTGGGACAGATCGTCAATGCCGGCGCTGGCGGACGTCATCACCGCCTCGGTGGTGAGCGGCGTGATCTCCGAGATCGAGCCGACGAAAGTGGTCTTTCCCACGCCGAAGCCACCCGCCACGACGATCTTGACGGACATCGCCGCCGCTTCCCCCGGCTCAGCCTGCAGGGGGTTAGATGTTGCGGAATCCACTGAGTACCCTTTCGAGCAGGTTAAGGGCCGGGTGCTAACCTCTCCAGTCATTGCCACCGTCATCCGGCCGGGACCCGCCGCGCGGACCGGGCGTGAAGGCCGCTCCCACCCGCTCAACGAGCAGCGTCATCTCATAAGCCACCAAGCCCATGTCGGCATCGGACGATGCGAGTACAGCCAGGGTGGAACCGTCGCTGATCGCCATCACCAGCAGCAGTCCGCGCTGCATCTCGACAATCGTCTGGGTGACGGGCCCGCCTTCGAATACCCGTGACGCGCCCTGCGTCAGGCTGGTCAGCCCCGATGCCACCGCGGCAAGCTGGTCCACCCGGTCCGCCGGGAACCCGTCCGAGCATGCCAGCGGCAGGCCATCGGAAGAAACAACGACCGCGCGGGCCACCGACTGCACCCGCTCCACAAAATCCGTGACGAGCCAACTCAAGTCCTGCACCGAACGAGTTAGCGGGCTCATACACACTCCCTTTCTGCATGGCGCCCAGGTGACCACCAGCTGGATGAACCCGGAGGGCATGGGCTGAACCGCGTTCGCTGGCCCACGCCAGCCTCACTGCTGATCCGTACCGTCATCCCCGGGGGTAGCCGCCCTCGCTTCCCTGATGCCCCGCTGGAAACTCGCCAGGCGTTCCCTTGTCTGGGTGGCGGACCGCAGGGGCGCGGACGGTGGTGGCGCCATGGGGGCGTTGACCGCGCCGGGCACCAGATTCGCCTTCGGCACCCGTACTGGCAGTCCCGCCCCTGTCAGGCCGGCGGTAACCGGCGCCTGTGCCACCTGTGCGGCCCGCCATCCCTCATCCGCGGGTGACGACCAGCCGGCCGCGGCCGGGTCTGACTCCGGTACCGATACCGATACCGAGGCCGGAGCCGGAGCCGGCCAGTCAGCGCTACGCCTGCCACGCCGGAACCAATCGGATTCCACCGATTCGAAAATGGGCAGCCGGTTATCGTCCCCGGTGCTCACCGGGGACGGCACTATCGCACTACCCGCCGCCGCAACGCCCAACGACGGCACCCCGGCGCCTGGACCGTAACTCTGGCCGGCCTCAGCCATAGACCCGCCGCCCAGCTGCCCGCCAGCGACACTCAGCGGCTGCCGCGCCACCAGTGACGGCGACGTTCCCCAGCCCGGCCCGTCAGCGGCACCATCGGGTACCGGCGCAGCTGCCAGGTCCGCCGCGCTCGCGCCGGGGGCCACGCTCGCGTCCGCGCCGTCTCCGGTCTCCGCGGCCGTGTCGCCGGCCTCAGGGCGGAGCGGCGCGAACCGCGCCACGCGCGCGGCCGACACTGCCCGGGCAGCAGCCGAGACGGTCCGCGCCGGAGCAGGCCCTTCATCGCCGTTACCGGCAGCCGTGCCCGGTCCCATCCTTCCGGCGGCAGCACCAGCCGTGGGCGGCTGGATCCGGCGGAAGCCCAGCGGGGTGTCGAGGGTCTCACGTGTGATCACTTCATTGGGCAGCCATACCAGGGCGGTCAGGCCCCCGGCGGAAGCGGGCCGTAGCCGGACCCTGATCCCGTGCCTGGCGGCGAGCCGGGCGACCACGAACAGGCCCATCCGGCGGGAGACCGCGACATCCACGACCGGGGGGTTGTCCAGCCGCCAGTTGGCATGGGCCATCTCCTCGGCATCCATGCCAACGCCCTGGTCGGTGATGTCCAGCAGCGCGCCACCGCTGTTGAGCAGGTGACCAGACACGCTGACGGGTGTGTCCGCGGGGGAGAAGGTCGTCGCGTTCTCGACCAGTTCGGACAGCAGGTGCACAACGTCGTTGACCGCCTGCCCGCGGACCGCGATTCCTGGCTGGACCTTCGGTGTGACCCGCCCGTACTGCTCGATCTCGGACACTGCCGCCCGCAGCACGTCCATCAGCGCCACCGGTTCGGTCCACCGCCTGGACAGTTCGTGGCCAGCCAGCACCAGCAGGTTCTCGGAGTTGCGGCGCATCCGGGTGGCCAGGTGGTCCATCTGGAACAGGTTCGCCAGCCGCTCGGAATCCTGCTCGCCCTGCTCCAGGTCGTCAATGAGGTGGATCTGGCGTTCCACCAGCGACTGGCTGCGG
>DPMS01000547.1 GCA_003541285.1 Actinomycetota bacterium | reverse complement strand
GCAGGTGGCGGCCGCCGCCGGGTTCAAGCTGGCGATCATGTTCGAGGGCCGCGACTACTACGGCAAGCCACTGCCCATGCGGCAGGTGCACAGCAGTTTCGGCTACATCGCCCGCCACTACGCGTCCGACCCGGTGTTCAACATCTTCGGCAGGACCATGATGGCCTGGTCGGGCACCTGGGCGTTCACCAGGGCGCAGATGGCCTCGATCACCAGCGCCTACCGGGCGAAACTGATGATCCTGGCCACCGACCGGCAACCGTCGGCCTACCAGGCGATCGCCGGGCTGTTCGCCGGTGACGCCTACTACTGGTCCTCGGTGGATCCCCTGCACACCCCGGGTTATGTGGCCAAGCTCGATGAGTTCGCGGCGGTGGTCCACCATGCCGGTGGTCTGTGGATCGCCCCCGCCGCCCCGGGCTTTGACGCGCAGAAACTCGGGGGCAGCAGAGTCGTGCCACGCCGGGGTGGGCAGACGCTGCGGCTGGAGGTGAACGCAGCGATGGGCTCATCGCCTGACGCCATCGGCCTGATCAGCTGGAACGAGTACAGCGAGAACAGCGAGGTCGAACCCAGCCAGCTCAACGGCGGCACGGCGCTGGAGGTCATCGCTTCCATCGAGCACACGAAGCTGCCGGTGATACGGAATTTCGACTCCAGCGCCTCCTCCAGATTCGGGGCCGGGCCGACCCAGTTCCTCACCGTCGGGGCACTCCTGATCCTGCTCCTCGGCGGGTCCACCATCTTGTTCAGGCGCAGGCGCAGTGCGGATGGTTAGCCGTCACCCCGGCCGGGACCGGCGGCGGCCCCAAGCACCTGCCGGAGCCGGGTGACCGACGGTGCCCTTTCCAGCAATCCGGGGGCGTTGTCATAGAGCCGGCAGGACAGGCTGGGCGGCTGGCCGGGCGCCGCGAACGGGTCCACCCCGTCGACCAGCATTGTCGGAGAGCCGTGCAGACCGGCCCTGGCCGCCTCGCTGGCGTCGGCGATCACGTTCCAGGTGATCTCCACGTCCGTGCGGCCGGCCAGGGCCACCGCCAGCCGCTGCTCCAGCAGCGGCGCGCCAGGGCAGCCGTCCACCATCAGGACCGTCAGTTTCATCAGCCCCCCTCGCGATGAGGCTCTCTCTGCCAAGATTAGCGCAGCGACCAGGGGTCGCCGAGGTCGCCGAAGGCCTTGAGCAGGTCGTGGACCGCTCGTGTCTGGGGCACGCCGACCCCTGCCCTGTCGCCGATCTCGATCACCGCGCCCGTCAGGCAGTCGAGTTCCAGTGGCTTGCCCGCCAGCCTGTCCTGAAGCATCGACGTGCGGTGGTCACCGACTTCGATCGCCGCCTCCAGCCGCCGGTCGATCGAGATCGGCAGCTTGATCCCCAGCGCCTGCGCCACCGCCGCGCTTTCGGTCATCATGGCCCGCACCAGCCGCAGCGCCGCCGGTGAGCGCCCGAGCTCGCCGAGGGTCGCGCCGAGCAGTGCCGTCACCGGGTTCAGCGACACGTTGCCGATCATCTTGAGCCAGATCTGGGTCCTCAGCTGGGCCGCCACCGGGGCCTTGAGGCCGGCGGCGCGCAGCGCCCGGGAGATCTCGCCGCACCGCTCGCTCACGCTCTCGTCCGGCTCCCCGATCGAGAACCGCTTTCCTTCGACGTGGCGGATCACCCCCGGCCCGGTGATCTCAGCCGCGCAGTACACGACGCAGCCGACCACGCTGGCGGGGTCGATGGCCTTGGAAACAACACCACCTGGGTCGACGCTCTCGATCACCACGTCCTGATAAGGCCCGGGGCGTCCCTGGAAGTACCACCACGGGATTCCGTTCTGGGCGGCAATGACTGCCGTTCCGGGCCGCAGGGCGCGGTGCAGCGCCGCGGCAACCTCGGGGAGGCTGTAGGCCTTCAGCCCCAGGAACACCACATCCGCGTCCGCGACCGCCCCGATGTCACCGGTGGCGCGCGGATGGGCTGTGAAGTCGCCGTCCGCGGTCAGCACCCGGACCCCCCGCTCCGCCATGGCGGCCAGGTGTGCGCCACGGGCAACCAGGGTGACCTCGCTGCCCGCCTGGGCCAGGCAGGCGCCGACGTAACCCCCGATTGCCCCGGCCCCGACGACGGCGAACCTCATCAGCCCTGCCCCATCAGCTGGGCACCGATGCGGTTGCGCTGCACCTTGCCGGTGGGGGTCCGCGGGATCTCGGCCACGACATGGATGACCTTCGGCACCTTGAAGTCAGCCAGCGACCCCCGGCAGCGCTCCCGCAGCTGCGCGGAGTCCGTCTCCCCTTTGAGGACCACGGCAGCCCCGACCACCTGCCCGTATTTCTCGTCGTCGATCCCGAAGCACACTGCGTCGGCGACCGCTGGGTGTGCCTTCAGAACATCCTCGACCTCGCCCGGGGAGATGTTCTCACCCCCGCGGATGATCAGTTCCTTGATCCGGCCTTCCAGCCGGAGGTACCCGTCGCAGAACTTGCCGCTGTCCCCGGTCCGGAACCAGCCGTCGAAGAACGACTCCGCGTTCGCCTGCGGGTCGTTCAGGTACCCGGGGGTCAGGCCGGGGCCCCGGACCGCCACCTCACCTGCCTGCCCCGGCGGGACGTCGCGGCCCGTCTTGTCCACGATCCGCACCTGTGCGCCGGCCGGGATGCCCACCGAGCCCGGCTGGTGCCGCTGGGGCGGCAGCGGATTGGAGGTCATCTGGTGACTCGCCTCGGTCATGCCATAGGCCTCAAGAACCGGCGCCTCGTAGATCTTCTCCAGCCGCTCCATGAGGCTGGGCGATAGCGCCGAACTGCACGAACGGACGAAACGGATGCTCGGGGCAGCTGCCGTGCCATGCTCGACCAGCTCCCGGTGGATGGTGGGACTGGCGGACACCCAGGTGACACCGTACGCCCCGACCTGCTGCCAGTAACGCCGCGGGGTCAGGCGCCGCGGCGTGACCACCGACCCGCCGGCCGCGAGCTGGGCCAGAGTCGACGCGATCAGGCCATGGACGTGGAACAGCGGCATCGCGCAATAGGAGACGTCTGCCTCACCCAGCCGGTAGTGCGCGCCGATCGCCCGGACTGACGCCATCAGGTTCCGCTGCAGCAACGGGACCTGTTTCGGGCGCTTGGTGGTGCCGCTCGTATGCAGCAGCAAAGCCACGTCCTCCGGTGTGCCGGCCGCGAACGCCCGCTCCGCGCTCGCCTCCACCCCCGATACCGACAGAACGGGCGGGCCCTGCCGCTGGATCGTCATGTCCGCGACCGGCAGCCCACCGGCTGCGGCGCGGACGTCCGCTCCCCTGCCCAGTTGCACCAGGAGGAGGCTGGGATCAAGGTCAGAAAGGTAGAACCGGTACTCCGCCTCGGTATAACCGGGGTTCATGGGCGCCGCGATGGCCCCGAGCGCCGCGACGGCGAGCAGCAACTCGACGATCTCAGGGCCGTTGGGCAGCACCATCGCCACCCGCTGGCCGCGCTGCACCCCGAGCCCGGCCAGCACCCCCGCCAGCCGGTGGATGGCGCTGGCCAGTTCACCGTGGGATACCACGGTGCCGTCGTCGGGGCAGATCAGAGCCGGGCCCGGATTCCCCTCCTGCATGATCGCCAGCAAAGACTCAGCCGCTGACACCGTTACTCGCCTCACATTGCCTCCCCAACACCAGATCCCCAGCCGGACCCGAGGATACGCACTACGGGAATTAACCGACAGTTCGGACTTAACAGGACTGAAGTCTCCAGTGACCCTGGGGTGTCTCCTGGACCCGGGTGGGTGTCGTCATCGATCGGCGATCACTCGGCAAGCTGCCCGGCGACCAGGTCGTGGCGCTGGCGTGCAGCCGGCCGTGTGTGGTGGCACGGCCAGCAAGAGCCCGCCGTCCCGCCGGGTCCTGCGCCCGCGTCAGCGGGCGGGTCCCGGCGGGACCGGTCTCTGACAGATAGGTTTCCCGAACCGGTGCGCCCGAATCAGCCCGGATCGCCACGAAACAGTGACAAGCCTGACGCACTGTGGAGAATATGTGCACAAATTGCTGTTCCAGCAATTTGGAATAAGCTTCGGCTGGCGGCACTGAGCCCAGTGCCAGCCGCCGACGAGGTGGGCGTGGCCGAGGATACCCAGGTGGCCACGACGCCGCGGGTCGTTGTGGGCAGCGGCGTCCGCCCGCTCCAAGCTCACGCTGCCCGGCACGTTGCTGGCCCGGCTGCCCGGCGCGGTGGTCATCGATGGCCTGGCCCGCCGACCGGACGGGGGACGTTACAAGCAAGAGCAGGAGTCACCATGACGGCAATGGCAGGTGTGGACGCGTCAGTCCCGCCCAGCGGGACCGGCTGCGCCGAATGCGAGGCCAGCGGAGGCTGGTGGCTGCATCTGCGCCGGTGCGCCCAGTGCGGGCACATCGGCTGCTGCGACAGTTCCCCGTCGCAGCACGCGAGCGCACATGCGGCGGCGACCGGTCACCCCGTCATCCGCAGCTTCGAGCCGGGCGAGAACTGGTTCTGGGATTACCCCTCCGGTGAGTTCGGCGAGGACGGCCCCGCTCTGGCGCCGCCCGAGCACCACCCGGCCGATCAGCCGGTGCCAGGCCCGGCCGGCCGCGTCCCCGCCGACTGGCGCGCCCACCTGCACTGAGATCGCGGGCATGACCGCGGTCGCCGCATACCCGTTTGCCGGCCGGCCAGCGACCGCGCATCCGGCTGCGGTTACCCCTCTCGCATCACCTGATGTATGCAGGCCAATACGAAAAGGCCAGGCCCGCAGTTCGACAGGCGGGTTCGGCACAGCGGACAGCGTGATTCGTTTGCCGCAGACTGGAAGACTGCTCGACAGCCAGCCCGCTGGGCCGGCCGAGCTGGCCCGGTTCCACGACCTGATGCGCGCGCTTGGCGCCAGCGAACGGCGGGATCACAGACATCACAGCGCGGCTCACTGGCGGGCCTGCCCGGCCGCCGGCCGTGGCCCGTGCGCTCGCTCACGCTGCTTGAGGGAGCATTCTCGCATTGCGCGTTCGCTGCCGCGCTGCCGCAGGACCCCGGCCGGCCCGGCGCGCTGAACTGCATGCTGGAACGGGCAGCCGGACCGCTTCTGGCCTGCTATTCGTCGCACGACACGGCAGTCGGGATCTTCTACCCGGTCGCATCCATGACCGCGAACGATGACGCCTCCGGGTTCACCAGCGACCTGGCGTTCCGCTGGGGCGGCATGGGCCACGACGGAGCGCAGGCCGTGGGTGCCACGACGCTGGCGCTGCAGGCTACACACACCCCCTGCACCTTCGCCGGCAGCCAGTTCACAAACATCGACGCCAGTGCCGTGGTCTGCAACGGTGGCCCGCCGCCGGGCGCCCACAGCGACATCGTCCACCCCGAGCTGGGCTGGGCCATGCCGACCGCCGCTGGGCTGGTCTGAACCGCCAGGTCCTCAGTTACGACGGGCGCTGACGCACGGCACCGTCACCGATGGCGGCAGGACCATGTCGCGCTAAGGGTTTCTGTGGTGAGATACGCCACAGAATCCGTCAGACTGGGAGGCAGGTTCCGCCGGTGACCGGGTCTGTCCGGTCATGCCCTGTTGACCTGGCGGTGGAGGGAGCGGCGTAATGGCGCGGCTGTACCGCGGGCAGGCGCGAGGGAATCGGGGACGGCCGTGACGGCTGTCAGTGACCCGCCGCGCCCCGCACTGAGCAGCTATGCCCGGGCCTCGACAACGCCCGCGAAGCTGCGGTTGCTCCTGGCCAGCCTGGTCGCGCTCTGCCTGATCTGGGGTGGGGTGGCGGCCTGGGTGGTGAGCCAGCGCGCCTCAGGTGCCGCCGATGTGGTCAGCACCAGCGAACCGCTGAGCCTGGACGGCCAGCAGATCTACCGGTCGCTGTCGGACGCGGACGCGACAGCGGCCACCGCTTTCCTGTCCGGCGGCCTGGAGCCCATCGCCGCCCGGCGCCGCTACCTGGCTGACATCGCCCAGGCGGCATCCCATCTGGAGTCCGCGACAGCGGCTGCTGGCCATTCACCCATCGCCCGGGACCTGTCGACCCTGTCGAAGGGCATCCCCGTTTACACCGGCGAGGTGGAGACCGCCCGGGCCAACAACCGGCTCGGCCTTCCGCTCGGGGCGGCCTACCTGCGGGAGGCATCCGGCCTGATGCGCGGCACGCTGCTGCCGGCCGCGCGGAACGTGTCGGTACTGGCGAACGCGCAGCTCTCTGCTGCCAGCGGGCGGGCGACCGGGCTGCCGCTGGCGGTGGTCCTGCTCGTGGTCGCGGCGATCACCGGTTACGTGCTCTACCGCGCGCAGCGCTGGCTGCTGCGGCACACCCACCGGGTATTCAACTCCGGCCTGGTGCTGGCATCCGTGGCCGCGATGGTGTCGCTGCTCTGGCTGGCCGTCGCGCTGACGGTGGCCCGCGCCGACCTGCTGCAGGCACGCGATCACGGCTCGGCCCCGGTAGCGGCCCTCGCCCAGGCCGACATCGCGGCGCTGCAGGCCCGCGCCGATGAGAGCCTGACCCTGATCGACGCCGGTGGCGACGACAGCTTCCAGGCGGACTTCCTCACCGTCCAGCGCCGGCTGGGCCCGGGACCCGGCACCTTGCTGACGGCGGCGGTCATCGCCGCCCGCGGCAGCCCCGGGGGCGG
>DPMS01000835.1 GCA_003541285.1 Actinomycetota bacterium | reverse complement strand
ACCTGCACGAGGTGCCCGACGTGCACAACTACACGGCCTGGCGCGACGCCTTCGACCCGCACCTGACCCGCTTGATCGGCGGCCTGAGCCCGTGAGCCGGCTGGTGACGCAGCTGCGGTCGGACGCCATCGTCGGCGACGGCACCGTAATCAGGTACGGGCACTGGGGGCGCCCGGTGCTGGTGTTCCCGTCCGAGCAGGGCCAGGCCTGGGACTTCGAGAGCAACGGCATGGTCGATGCCGTGGCCGGCCTGCTCGAGGCCGGGCGGGTCAAGCTCTACTGCGTCGACTCCTACGACGGCCAGTCCTGGTCCAACGCCGCCCTCCCCGTCGAGGAGCGGGCGCGCAGGCACGGCCGGTACGAGTCGTGGATCCTCGGCGACGTCGTGCCGTGGATCGGCCAGGACTGCGGCGGCGAGGCGGCCGAGCCGATCACGCTCGGCTGCAGCCTGGGCGCGTTCCACGCGGCGAACTTCGCGCTCAAGCGGGCCGACGTCTTCCCGCTGGCGATGTGCTTCTCCGGCAACTACGACCCGGCCGCCTGGAACGGCTGGGGCGAGCGAGGCGACCACGCGTACTTCAACAACCCGCTGGACTACGTCAGCCACCTGCACGGCGATCATCTGGACTGGCTGCGCGGCAGAGTGAGCCTGCTGCTGGTCTGCGGCCAGGGCCAGTGGGAGGACACCACGGGGTCGCTGGAGAGCACCAGGCGGTTCGCCGCGGTGCTGGCCAGCCGGCAGATCAGGCACGAGCTCGACCTGTGGGGTTACTACGTGCCGCACGACTGGCCATCCTGGCGAGCCCAGGTGGCGCATCACCTGCCGCGATTCTGCTGACGACGGGAGCCCCCTTTGACCGACACCACGCACCTGATCGGGCTGCTGCTCGGCACCGAGGAGGACTGGCCGAGGGCATTCGAGGAGATCCTGCGCCGGCTCGGGCCGGTCAAGGGGCCGGGCGGCACCCGGCATTCCTTCGACTGCGAGCGGGTCACGATCGAGCCGTTCAGCCTGCGCGACCGCCCGCGGTACGCCCTGGCCGTGGACCGGCTCGCCTACTGGTATTACCACCCGAGGGAATGGCTGAAGAAGGTCGCGCTGATGGACAGCGTGTACCTGCTGAATTGCCCGTTCACGTTCCAGTCGATGGAGAAGCACGCGGCGTACTGCGCGATGATGCGGCTAGGGCTCAAGGTGCCGGAGACGGTGCTCGTGCCGTTCAAGCACCCGGTCGACAACGCGCGCTATGCCTACACGGCCGCCAAGTACAACCAAGCCTTCGACCTCGACGCGATCGCGGAGCGGATCGGGTACCCGCTGTTCATGAAGCCGTACGACGGCGGCGCCTGGCGCGGGGTATCGCAGATACGCAATGCCGCCGAGTTGCACGCCGCCTACGACCAGAGCGGCGAGATGCTGATGCACCTGCAGCGGGCGATCGAGGACTACGACGTGTTCGCCCGGTCGCTGTCGATCGGCGCCGAGACGATGGTGATGCGGTTCCGCCCAGACCAGCCCATGCACCTGCGCTACGCCGTCGACCACAGCTTCCTCTCGCCGCAGTCCGGCCGGGAGGTGGTGACCATCGGGCGCCTGGTCAACGCCTTCTTCCGGTGGGAGTTCAACTCGTGCGAGACCCTGGTGAAGGGCACCGAGGTCGTCCCGATCGACTATGCGAACGCGTGCCCGGACGTGGCCCTGACCAGCCTGCACTACTACTTCCCGTGGGCGATGAAGGCGCTCGTGAAATGGTGCGTGTTCGTGCTGGTCACCGGTCGTCGGCCCAGGCTCGACCTGGACGCTGGCCGCACGCGGGGTGACCGGCTCCGGCAGCCCGCCATTCCTGATGACCGTTCAGTGTGCCGGTCCCGATGCGGTCTGGGGCCTGGACATCGGCATGGACGCCGCCATGAACCACGAGCCCTTCATCGGGTACCACGCCGGCCCGTCCGGGGCGAAGGCGATCTTCGCCGAGCAGTACTTCCCGCATCCTGGGGTCAAGGTCACCGCGAACGGCCCGGGAACCGAGCCGGGACCGCTGTCTGCCATCAGCGAGACCACGGCCGTGGTCATCGGCTCGTGCCCGCCCTGCGGGAACGGCACCGTGCCGTGGGATCTGGTGACCAACTCCGGCGCTGTCATCAGCCAGCGCGGGAACATCGGCGGGCTCACTGCCGCGGCTGGGGCCAGCTTCATGACCCCGCAACTCGGGTGGGTCGTCGGCAACTTCGACGACTACCGCAACCCGGCCCGCCAGATCCAGCGCCAGCGCATCGTCATGACCACCGACGGCGGGGCCTCCTGGCATACCCAGTACAGCTACGTGCCCTAGGAGACCTGGTCAGGCTGCTCCGCAGCGCGGGCACAGGCCGAACAGCTCGACAGTGTGATCGACGGCGGTGAAGCCGGCCTCGGCGGCCACCTTGTCCGCCCACTGCTCCACCGCCCGCCCTTCGACCTCCACACTCGCCCCGCAGGAGCGGCAGATCAGGTGGTGATGGTGGGATTCGCTGCGGCACCGGCGGTACAGGGTCTCCCCGCTGGGGTCGCGGATGGTGTCCACCCGGCCGTCCTCGCTGAGCACCTGCAGATGCCGGTAGACGGTAGCGAGGCCGATCCGTTCTCCCCGGCGCCTCAGCTCGGCGTGGATCTGCTGCGCGCTCAAGAACCCGGGCAGGCTGGCCAGGACCGAGGCCAGCGCCTCGGCCTGCCGGGTTCCCCGCACTCTTGTGCCCCGGCCCCATCCGGGCTCGGCCGGAGTACTCACAAGCGCACCGTAGCAGCCCGCCGCCCCGCTGCCCTGGCTCCGCGAGGACGGCGCCCGGGCACATGCCCGCCCGGCAGCAGCCCGCGCAGGCCGTGCCCGGTGGTGGCCAGGCGTGCCCCCAGGTACAGCACGAAGGCCAGCGCTGGGACATAGAAGCTGACCGGGTAGGGCGTGTAGTAGGCCAGCGTCAGGGAGATCCAGGTGATAAGCACCGCGAGGCCGCCTGAGACCGCCAGCGCGCTGGCCGGCCGGCGGGTGATCCGCTCGGCGATGGCGCCCGGGGCGATCAGCAGCGCGAAGATGAGCAGCACCCCGGAGACTTGCACCGCCTCGGTCACCGCGAGCGCCATCAGCAGCAGGAAGCCGACGCTGATCGGGCCGACCGGCACTCCCCGCGCCTGCGCCACTTCCTCATCGAGTGAGGCGAACAGCAGCGGCCGGTACAGGGCGGTGAGCGCAAGCAGGACCACCACGCTGGTCGCCACGGTGAGCAGGGCGGCGCCCGCGCTGATCCCGAAGATCTGGCCGAACAGGTAGGCCAGCGCGTTCGCGGCGTTGCCCTGGTACATGGTGGTGAACAGCACCCCCAGTCCCAGCGATGCCGCCATGATCAGGCCGATCACCGCGTCCCGGCCGCGCAGCCGCTTTCCGAGCGCGCCCATCCCCGCGCTGGCGGCCAGGCTGAGCGCGCCGACCCCGAGGATCGGGTTGATGCCGAGTAGCAGAGCACCGGCGGCGCCTGCGAAGCCGATGTGGGAGATCGCGTGCGCGGCGAAGCTGGACCCGCGCAGCACGACGAAATAGCCGACCAGGCCAGCGGCGATGGCAGAAGCCGTCCCGGCCGTGAAGGCGTTACGCATGAAGGCGAAGCTGAGCATGTTCTGGATGTCTGCGATCAGGTTCCAGCTCCAGATCACGCTCGGGAACGCGGGACTGCCGCCCGCGAGTGTGCTCATCATCAGTGAGTCCCCCCGGGTGAGTGCGGGTGGGCGGTTTCGGCCTCAAGCCCGGCCACGAAGACCCGGCCGCGCGAGTCGGTGAGCACCTCGACCTCGGCCTCGTAGAGCCGGGACAGGTTCTCGCTGGTGATCACCTCGCCGGGAGTGCCGACGGATACCCCGCCGGCGGCGATGTACATCACCCGGTCGGTGAACGACAGCACCGGGTTGATGTCGTGGGTGACCAGGACCACGGCGAACCCCTGGTCGTCGCGCAGCCCGGCGACCAGCGCGCTGACCGCGTGCTGGCTGCGCAGGTCCAGGCTGGCCAGCGGCTCGTCCAGCAGGAGCAGCCGGGGGCGGGAGACCAGCGCCTGGGCGAGCTGGAGGCGCTGCTGCTCACCGCCGGACAGGCGGCCGGTGGCCCGGCGCGCGTAGCCGGCCGCCCCAACCGCCGCCAGCGCCTGCGCCACCGCCGTGCGGCGTTCCCGGCCGCGCTGCCGCGACAGCCTCACACCCCAGCGGTGACCGTCCACGCCCAGCCCGACCAGGTCGGCGGCGCCGATCGTGAGCTCGGGGTCGAGGGCGCGCCGCTGCGGCACGTACCCGATGCTGGGGTTGCCGCGCCGCGGCGGGCCGCCGAACACCCGCAGCTCCCCCCCGGCCGGCGGCAGCAGCCCGAGCAGCATCCGCAGCAGTGTGGACTTGCCTGCCCCGTTCGGCCCGAGCACGGTGAGGAACTCGCCGGCGCCGACCGTGAAGTCGGCGCCGGACCACACGATCCGCCCGCCGTATCCCGACGCCAGCCCGGATGCCTCGATCACGGTCTCCGGACGGCTCACCTGCCCGGCTGCACCAGTCATCGCTGGCCCCTCAGTGCGGAGCCCAGGGCCGCCAGTTCCCCGCCGAACCAGCGCTGGAAGCTCTCGTCCGGCGGCTGGATCGTTTCGGTGATGCCGACCACCGGGATGTGCGCCCGCATGGCCAGCTCCCGCATGCTGGTGGTCAGGGCGGTGGCGGTCTGCTCGTTGTACAGCAGGACCCCCGCCTGCCGCCCTGCGAGCTGGCGCTCGAACTGCCCGACGCTGGCGGCCGAAGGCTCGTTGCCCTCGGACACCGCGGTCATGAACGCGGCCGGGCTGATCAGCTTCAGGCCGAGATAACGCGTGAGATAGACGGCGACGGTCTCGGTGGCTGCGACCTGCCTGCCCGCGAACCGGCGCCGCAGCTGCGCCAGCAAGCCGCGGACACGGCTGAAGGCCGCGTCGGTGGCCGCGCGGCGGGCGGAGAAGTAGGCGGCGTCGCGCGGATCGAGCGCCTTGAAGTCAGCCTCGATCCGGTTCTCCGCCGCGGTCACGTAGGCGGGGTTGTACCACAGATGCGGGTTGTCGCCCGGGTGCTTGCCGACCAGAGCGCCGACCGACAGGACCCGGCGCCGGGGGTTGGGGCTGGCAGCCATGAGCCGGGTCATCCAGTCGTCGTAGCCAGCCCCGTTCTGGATCACGTAGTCGGCGACCGCGACCGCACGTGCGCTCGCGGCGGTGCTCTCGAACTCGTGCGGGTCCGCGTTCGGGTCGCTCACCAGGCTCAGCACGGCGGCATGCGAGCCGCCTAGCTGCTTGGCGATGCTGCCCCAGAAGTTCTCCGCGGCGACCACCTTGATCACCCGGGTCCGGCCCGGCGCGCCCGCACCGGCGGGGACGGCTGCGCCGCAGGCCGCAACCGCAGCCGCGACGCTGAGGCCGGCCGTGACGCGCAAGAGCACCCGCCCTAGAGTGATCAACTCAGCCCCCGGTGGGATGAAAACGATAGCGGGAATCGTATTCAATAACAGGCCGGCGGTGCAATCTGTTCCGCCGGTGCGCCGCGGTGGCCGGGCGGCGCGGGAACGGGGCAGGCTTGGACCAAGCTGACGCGGGCAGAAAGGGCTGCGATGAACCGGCTCAACGACGCCACCAGTCCCTACCTGCTCCAGCACGCGGGGAACCCGGTGGACTGGTGGCCCTGGTGCGACGAGGCTTTCGCCCAGGCACGCGAGCGGGACGTGCCGGTCCTGCTGTCGATCGGCTATTCGGCCTGCCACTGGTGCCACNNTCAAGGTCGACCGCGAGGAGCGTCCCGACGTGGATGCGGTCTATATGGCGGCTACCCAGGCGATGACCGGCCAGGGTGGCTGGCCGATGACCGTGTTCATGACGCCCGGCCGTGAGCCGTTCTACTGCGGGACCTACTTCCCGCGGGAGTACTTCCAGCGCCTGGTGCTGGGGGTGGCCAGAGCCTGGCGGGAGGACCGGGGGAGTGTCACCGGGCAGGCAGCTACCATCGCGTCCGCCCTGGCGCAGCGGGCCGAGCCGCTGCGGGGCCAGGCACCCGGGGCTGACCTGGCGGCGGTGTGCGACAAGGCGGTCCTGGCGCTGGCCGCGGGCTATGACGATCGCCGCGGTGGGTTCGGCCGGGCGCCGAAGTTCCCGCCGTCGATGGTGCTGGAATTCCTGCTCCGCCACTCCGAACGTCCCGGCGCCGGTAATGGCGGCGACGCCGCGGGTACCGGCGCACAGGCGCTTGCGATGGCCGTGGGGACCGCCCGGGCGATGGCCCGGGGCGGCATGTACGACCAGCTCGGGGGCGGCTTCGCGCGGTACTCCGTGGATGCCGGCTGGGTGGTGCCGCACTTCGAGAAGATGCTC
>DPMS01000147.1 GCA_003541285.1 Actinomycetota bacterium | reverse complement strand
TAGAGCGCGATGCCGACGCTGGCCTCGATCTCGAACGACATACCCTCCAGCCGGATCGGCTCGGCCAGGGCGGCGCGCAGCCGCGCGGCCACCTCCCTGGCCACGCTCCCCTCGCGCACCGAGGGCAGCAGCACGGCGAACTCGTCGCCGCCCAGCCGGGCGACCAGATCGCCCGGCCGCACGCTGTGTGCGAGCCGGTGGGCGACAACCCGCAGGAGCGCGTCGCCGACCGGGTGCCCGAGGGTGTCGTTGACCTCCTTGAAACGATCGAGGTCGAGCAGCAGGAATCCGGCCCGGCTGCCCGACCTCGCCGCCTCCAGCAGGGCGTCGGCGGTCTGGCGCAGCAGCAGGGTGCGGTTGGGCAGGCTGGTCAGTTCGTCGTGATGCGCCTCGTGCTCGCGCTGAAGCGACATCGCGGCACTCGCGTAGATGGCGGTCAGCGGCAGCAGGAACAGCAGCACGAACAGGACCGACCGGCTCATCACGACCACCACAAGCGGCGCCGCGGACAGCAGGACCAGGTTGACGAATACCTGGTAGGCCAGGGCCTTGCGGAGGGTAGCCGGGATCGGCGCCCGCGAATGCAGCGCCACGGCCACGCTGACCAGGACGAAATTCACGGCGAAGTAGGCAAGGGCGGCCAGCGCCACGGCCGGCAGCTGCCCGCCCCCCGGCACCCACGGCGACCCTGGCTGCGGGTGGATTCCCGCCGCTGCCAGGACCAGCCCGGCGGCGCCCAGACTGAGCGTGAACTGAGCGGCATTGAATACGGTCCGGAACATCCCCTGCCGCCGTACCACGGCCACGGCCAGGGTTGTGATCACACGCAGCAGCGCCGCGACCGGAAATCCCCAGTACAGGAGGGCGGCAAAACAGAAGGTGAGCGCGGCCGTGCCGGAATCGGGCTGGGACTTACCCGGGGTGACGATGGGCCTGAGCTCACCGAGCAGGGCCAGGCCGGCGATGGCCCACAGCAGCGGCTCGCCGAGCAGGTGGCCCAGCCCGGTGGTGGACAACCCCACCGCCGCGGCCACCAGCACAGCCATGCCCGCCACGGTGACCGCGATCATGTACACCCACAGCGGAGAACCGATCCGCGGGGAGATATCCCTTGAATCGCGTGGATCCCTCATTGCGTCCCTCGCGCCTGCCAGCAGCCGATCGGATGCGCGATGCCCCACGAGAAGAGTAAGACGAAAACCATACTTCGCGAAGCCACTTGCATACTATCCGTTACAAGGCTTTAGTGCTGTGTGACATATCTGCAGGTCACAGCCATTTCCCTCGCGTGACGGCAGGCAGCCATGCCGTGAAGCCAGGCGAGGACGATGGCCAGGCGACGGCGGTGGCCAGCTGGACGGCAGCCACCGCGGCCAGCACCGGACGGGGAGGGCCGCCGGGCTACGGGCCGGCCGTCGCCGCCGTTGCCCCCGCTGCGGCACCGGCGGCTGCCGGGCCTTCCGCCAGCAGGAGCCTCAGCCCGGCCTCGTCCAGGACCGGCACCCCCAGGGACAGCGCCTTGTCGTGCTTGGAGCCGGGATTCTCGCCCGCCACCACGAAGCTGGTCTTCTTCGACACCGACGACGCGACCTTGCCGCCGAGCCCGGTAACCGCCTCGGTGGCCTCGTCCCGGGTGAACCCGGCCAGCGTGCCGGTGATCACTACCGTGACGCCGGCCAGCGGGCGGGTGTCACCGGCCGCGCCCGGCCCGCCGGTCCCCCGCCCGGTCCCCAGTTCCACGCCCGGCGCACGCCACTTGTCCACGATCTCGACATGCCAGTCCACGCCGAACCAGTCGATCACCGAGGCGGCGATGATCGGCCCGACGCCGTCCACAGCAGCCAGCCGCTCGGCGGAGGCAGCGGCAATCGCGTCCAGCGAGCCGAACTCGGCGGCCAGCGCCCGCGCCGCGGTCGGGCCGACATGCCGGATCGACAGTGCGACCAGGATCCGCCACAGCGGCCGGGTCCGTGCCTCGTCCAGGTTGGCCAGCAGCTTGCCCGCGTTGACGGTCAGGCCACCCTGCTTGTTGACGAAGAAGGGGCAGGTGACCAGCTTGTCGGCGGTGAGCGAGAACAGGTCGCCCTCGTCGGCGATCAGCCCGCTGTCCAGCAGGGCCACGACCGCCTCGTAACCGAGCACCTCGATGTCGAACGCGCCCCGGCCGGCGAGGTGGAACAGCCGCTCCCGCAATTGCGCCGGGCACGCCCGCGTGTTCGGGCAGCGCCAGTCGACCTCGCCTTCCTCCCGGACCAGCGCGGTCCCGCAGGAAGGGCAGTGGGTGGGGAACTCGAAGGCACGCTCGGTCCCGGTGCGCAGGTCCACCACTGGCCCGACGACCTCCGGGATCACGTCGCCGGCTTTGCGCAGCACCACCATGTCGCCGATGAGCACACCCTTGCGCGCGATCTCGTCGACGTTGTGCAACGTGGCCCTGTCCACGGTGGACCCGCTGACATGGGCCGGCTCCATCACCGCGAACGGGGTGACCCGCCCGGTCCGGCCGACGTTAACCTGGATGTCGAGCAGCCGGGTGGTGACCTCCTCCGGCGGGTACTTGTAGGCGATCGCCCAGCGCGGGGCGCGGCTGGTCGCACCCAGTTCATGCTGCATGGCGAGCTGGTCGATCTTGACGACCACCCCGTCGATCTCATACGGCGGGTCGTGCCGGTGCTCACCGTAGTGGGCGATGTACTCGCGCACCCCGTCCAGGTCGCCCACCACCTTGACCAGGTCACTGACCGGCAGCCCCCATGCGCGCAGCCGCTCGTACCAGCCCGACTGCGTGTCCGGCGCACTGTCTGCCACGGTGGGCGCGCCGGGCGTGGGCGCCCCGCTCGCCCCCCCGTCGGCCCCGGGCACGGCCAGCCCGTGCACGATCATGCTGAGTGCCCGGGACGCGGTGACCCGGCGGTCCTTCTGCCGCAGCGACCCGGCCGCCGCTGCCGCGCGCCCGGTGCGAATCTGGACCCGCGCCGCTCCGATGCCGGCGACCAGGCTCTGCTCACGCGCCCCGGCTTTCTGTGCGGCCGCGCGCGCCTGGCCGAAGAGCGATCCCGCGGCCTGAAAATCCCCGGCGTAAAACGAGCGCATCGCCTGATGGTTGAGCACCAGGGCGATCAGAGCGTTGTTGCCCAGCGTTCGCGCCAGAGCCAGCGCGTCGGCCATGGGCTTGGTCGCCTCGTCGAACCGGCCCACCTGCGCCAGCGCCAGCCCGTAGTCGGCTCCGATCGTCGCCGCCGTCTCATCCTTGTTCCCCAGCTGCTGTATGTTCCGGTAGCTTTCCCCGGCGGCTTTGAGCGCGGCACCGTAGCGCCCCTCGATGCCGAAAAGGCTCGCCATGCTGTCGGAAGCGTTGGCAGCCCCGGCCCTGTCGCCGGCCTTGCGGGCCGTCTCGGCCGTCTTCAGGTAGCTCGCGAGCGCCTTGTCGTATTGGCCCAGCTTCTGGTAGCTCTGGCCGATGTTGTTCAGGACCATGGCGAGATTGCCCGGATTGCTCATCTTTTCCTGCAGTTGGAGCGCCTGCTGGAAATTGGTCAGCGCGTCGGTGTACTGGCCTTTTTTGAAGTAGATGTTCCCGATGTTGTTGAGCGCCGTCACCTGGTCGGTCTGGTCGGAAATCGTCATGTAGATCTGCAGCGCCTGTTTTGTCGCGTCGAGCGCCTGGTCGTAGCGTCCCTGCGCCTGTTCCAGGTCGCCGTAATTCGTCAGCGCCCGCGCCGTTCCCGACTGGTCGCCGATCTCCTTATCGATTTTCAGCTCCTGCTGGTAATGCGCGGCCGCGTCGTCCGGCTTTCCGATCGTCTGCTCGATCTGCGCCATCTGGTCCAGGCTGGAGGCCATGCCGCGCTTGTCGCCGATCTTCTGCCTGAGTTCGAACGCCTGCTGGAAATTGGAGAGCGCATCCTGCGGCCGGTTCAGGAACTGATACGCGACGCCGATCGCCTGCAGCGCGTTCCCCTTTCCCTGCGGATTGTTCAGCTCCACCGCCAGGCTGAGCGCGCGATTCAGCGGATCGAGCGACGCCTGCGGATTGCCGCTCTTGATCTCGGCCCGGCCCACACCCAGCAGCGCTTCGAGGTCTTTCGGATCCCCGGCGAGCACCTTTCGGTAGGACCTGAGCGCATCGGGCAGGTTGCCGTGATTTTCCGAGAGGAGGCCGAGGTTGTACTGCACCTCGGAATCGTTGGGCAGCAGCTTTGAAAGCTGCCCGTAAGCCTGAACGGCCAGGTCGTAATTGTTCTCGATGTGCGCGTCTGCCGCCGCGATCAGGTATTTTTCCGTCGCCGGCAGCCCGGAACTGAGATCCATTGCCTGGCTCGAAGCCTGTTGCGCTTTCTGATCCAGACCGAGCTGCAAGTAGGTCTGCCCAAGCTGCGAATACGCCAGCGCGAAATTCGGGTCGCCTTGAATCGCCTGTTTGAAATAGGGAATCGCCGGGGCATCACCCTTACTCGTGTGAACTTGCTCGGCCGTGCTGTACGCCTTCAGCGCAGCAAGGGAGGATGTAGTGGCCTCGGCCAGCGGTGTGTTGAATTTCTGAATCGAGGCGAGCGATTCGCCAAG
>DPMS01000679.1 GCA_003541285.1 Actinomycetota bacterium | reverse complement strand
AGCGCGTAGCCGAGCGTGCCGTAGGAGTTGGGGAAGCCCCGGTACAGCGACTGGTGCTCGGAGTCCGGCCCCGCCGTCACCAGCCGCCCGTCCCCGGTCAGGATCTCCATTTCCAGGACAGACTCGTGCGGCAGGCCGTTGCGCAAGGAGGTCGACTCGATCCCGAGGCCGGTCACCGCCCCGCCGAGCGTGATCGTCTTCAGCTGTGGCACCACCAGCGGCATCACGCCGTACGGCAAGGTGGCATCGACCAGCGCCTCGTAGGTGGTCATCCCGCCGACGACCGCGCGGCGGGCCTGCGGGTCAACGTGCAGTACGTGCCCGAAGGCCGAGACGTCCAGGCCCGCGGCAGCCGCGCCCGGGTCAGCCGCGCCCGTGCCAGGGCGCCGGCCGGGAAGCGGATCACGGAACCGGAACAGGTTGGAGGTGCGCTTGGCCAGGCGGACCCGCGCACCCGGCGGGAGAGCCGCATAAGCTTCGCGGATCGCCGCCACCGCGGCCTCGTGCTCCGCCCTCACCCGGGGCGGAAGGCTGGCTCGCGGCGGCGCCGTTCCCGGGGCCCCCGGATCATGGCGTCCCCCATATGCGGCGTCGGTCACGCCGGCCTCCCTCCGCTCGCTGCACCCGGTCTCCCAGTGAGAATGAACGCTTCCAGCCGCACCGGCAAGCTCTCGCCGACCTGGACGAACGGCTAAGAAAGTCTAGCGTGAGCGATTCATCCGCTTTATGCCTGCGCACCCGGTTCAGCCCTGCCGGAGCCGGAGCCGGAGCCGCGGGCGTGGCCCCCCGTACGCTCCCGCTCGCCCCGCCGGCTTGCCCGCCGTGCCGCCTTCCTGGGCTCGTCCTGCGCATAACTCTCCTCGACCTCCTCCGGAGTCATCGGTACCCGCGCCGCGGACGGGGGCACACCAGCGTCAAGGACATCGCGCAGTAACAGCGCCATCGAGTAGCCGGGGTCGGCGGCCAGTGCCCGGTCGAGCGCGATGTTGGCCAGCGCCCCCTCGCCGCCCTGCCAGGCCGTGAAAGCGAGCAGCGCCGCGGGCCCTGGCACCCAGGCAGCGCCCGCACGGCGTACCAGGTCGGTCCACAGACGCAGGTGCGCGTCGCGATGCGCTGGCTCCATCCGCGCCCATGCGTCATCGCGGACGGCCAGGTGGGCCAGGGTGATCAGCAGCCAGGCGAACTGGTCGTCATCGGTGATCCGGCCGCCACCGCGGTAGACCGCGATCGCCTCCCGGACCGCCCGCCGTCCCTCGTCGATGACCGGCCGCAGGGCGTTGCGGGTGCCCGCCCGGTTCGCCTTCGCTATCAGTTTCGCCGCCCGGCCGCAGGCCCGCCCGGCCGCCTGATCCATCGCGCGGGCCACCGGGCCGGTGAGCGGCGCGATCGCGGCGGCCAGTGACTCCCGGTCTGGTAAGGCCCCCAGCCCTGCCGCGGACATCACCGCCGATGCCGGGTGCGAGCCGGTGGTGAAGGCCACTCCCTCGGCGGGGCAGCAGTTCACGTTGCCGCACAGATACGACCAGTACCGCCCGTCCTCGACCCGCATGAGTTCGCGCAGCCGGANNGGGTCGGGCAGGTCATAGCGGAAGCCAAGCTCGATCCGCTCGCGCGGGCCGCGGGCCCCGATGACCACCAGGCTCCGGGCCGGATGGAAGCCGAGCAGGTGTGGCACGACGGCGAGGACGTCGGCCGGAGAACTGAGCCGGACCCGGGGCAGGCGGGCTGCCCCGCCGGCGTGGGAGGCGGTGTCGCGAGAAGGCTGTGTGTTTTCCATGCAGCCAGGCTGTGCCCGTGGTCAGGGCGGAGCCAGGGGGATGTCCCGTTCTGTGGATGGGCAGTCACAATGTGCTGATGACATCCACAGGGTGAGAGGTGGGTCTTGACAGCCCGGTGGGGCCGCCGCTCATACCTGCTGGCCAGCCCCGGGAAGCTGGCCTTCGAGGAACCGGGCGACGAGCCCCCGGATCACCGTCGCCATCGAGAAGCCGTGCTCCGTACACCATTCCCGCAACTGGGCGTGCTGCTCGGACGAGAAGCGGACCGGCACCATCTGCTGACCGGTGGACTGCGGCACCTGCGGGCCGGGGGCTTGCGCCACGGTGAGCGTCATACCCGGCTGGAAGAGGTTCGCCAGCGATATCGGGCCCGGCCGGTGAGGCCGGGCGAGCTGGCCTGCCGCGCCTGGGTCCAGATCGGGGACGCGCCGTAGCAGCCATGTGTAGACCATGGCCTGGTCAGCTTGCGGCAGCGTTCCCACCGCGCTGACCAGGAGCTGAACGGGGTCTTTCCCGGGACCGGGTGCGGATGCGGCGGGGCCGGGTGGGGTCTGGGCCATAAGCCGCCTCCGGGGTCAGGGCGCCAACGACGATATCGGCATGCGATATCACGCTATCGCCACCCGGCCGATCACGCCAGGGTCGCGCCGGCCGCGCCCCGGCGACGGTTCCCAGCCGCCCCCCCGCAGCCCCTCAGCGCACCGTCTCCCGGCACCGGTGTCTGCCCCGGCTGTCACAGCGAGTTGTCTGCCAGGACGTCACAGCAAGACGCCGAGCAGGGCATCCACCGTGTCGCGGACAAGCGCAGCCGGGGCACCCGACCCGGGTCGCGCGGCAGGTTCCCCGGCCACCTGCTGGGCCCAGCGGTCCACCGCGGCGAGCGCGCCCGGCGCATCAAGGTCGTCGGCCATCCGCCCGCGCACGGTGGCCAGGACTTCTCCGGCTGACCGCAGGGCGGGGTCCGAGGGCGACGGCGCCGCCTGACCGGCGGCACCGAGCCCGCGGCTCACCGCCGCCCGCCAGCGGGCCAGCCGCTCCGTCGCCGCAGCCAGGCCCGCGGTGGTCCAGTCCCAGTCGTCACGGTAACGATGAGCCAGGATGGCCAGCCGGACAGCCATCGGGTCGGCCCCATCGGCCAGCAGCGATGACACGAACACCAGGTTCCCCAGCGACTTGGACATCTTCTCGCCGTCCAGGCGCACCATGCCCGCGTGCACATAGCGGCGGGCAAACGCCGGCCGGCCGGGCTCGCCGTCCGCGAACGCCACCCGGGCATGGGAGGCGCTCATTTCATGGTGCGGGAAGATCAGGTCGTTGCCGCCTGCCTGAACGTCGAA
>DPMS01000485.1 GCA_003541285.1 Actinomycetota bacterium | reverse complement strand
CGCAGGTACCGGCCCGGCGGGCCGGCCAGGGCGCCGCCGAACAGGTACGTGAACATCAGCGTGAACACGATGGGGATGGCGATCACATCGAACAGTTGCTCGGGGACGTGCTTGATCTTCAGCAGGGCCCGCCAGCCGAACGCAGCCGAGGCTGACAGTGCGGTCGGAGGTGCCGGGCGCGAGCCCGGGCCGGGGCGGGAGCGGAGGGTCTCGCTGGAGGCGGCCGGGCCGGCGGTGACAGGGGTCATGACGCCATCTCCTGGGTGGTGTGGTTGCTGTGGCCGGTGAGGGTGAGGAACACNNCTGGCCGTCAGCGCCGCCGGGTCAGTCCCTGCCTGGACGGCCACGTCGAGGCAGCGGCTCAGCATGCGCTCGGCGTCGGGCCTGCGCGCGGGGTCGGCCAGCCTGATACGGAGGGTTCCCGAGCCGACCGACGCTTTGAGCTCGCCCGTCGTTCCCTCGGCGATGACCATGCCCTGGTCGATCACGGCGATCCGGTCCGCTAGCTCGTCCGCCTCGTCCAGGTACTGAGTGGTCAGCAAGACAGTGGCACCGTCGGTGACGATCGAGCGGATGATGTCCCACACCTGGGCGCGGCTCACCGGGTCCAGACCGGTGGTCGGCTCGTCCAGGAAGAACAGGTCCGCACGGACGATGACGCTGGCGGCCAGGTCGAGGCGCCGGCGCATGCCGCCGGAGAAGACCTTGACCTGCCGGGAGGCGGACTTCTCCAGCCCGAAAGCCGCGAGGAGTTCCGCTGCGCGCTCCCTGGCGGCCCTGCGGGCCAGGCCGGCGAGCCGGCCGAGCAGCACCAGGTTCTCCCAACCGGTCAGGTCATCGTCCACCGTGGTGAACTGGCCGGTCAGGGCGACCCGGCGACGCACAGCGGCGGCCTGCCTGACCACGTCGTGCCCCAGCACCCTCGCGCTGCCGCTGTCGGGAACGAGCAGGGTCGCCAGGATCCGCACGGTTGTGGTCTTGCCCGCGCCATTGCGCCCGAGCAGGCCGTAAACAGTGCCGGGCGCAACCTCCAGGTCAATGCCGGCCACGGCCTGTGTCGTGCCGAAACGCTTCGCCAGTCCCGTGGCCTCGACGGCCAGGGCAGGGCTGCCCGAGGGCGGGCGATGAACAGTGCGCACAGCCATTCCCCTCTACCGGTGGTATCTCATACAGTGGTGTCAAGAGTAAGTTATCCCTTACAGGGTTGTCAAGGTTAAGGAGGCTGCGGCGAACAGGTCATCACAGCCGCAGGCCAGGCAGCGGCGGCAGCGGGCCGACGCCGCGCAGAACGTCAGCGCGATCCTGCAGGCGGCAACCGAGGTCCTGAGCACTCAGCCCGAAGCGAGCGTCGAGGACATCGCCAGGGCTGCCGGGCTCAGCCGGCAGACCGTCTACGCCCACTTCCCGTCACGCGAAGCGCTGCTTAACGCTGTCGCCGACCGCGCAACCGCCGAGGCGGTTGCGGTCTTTGAGGCCGCCGGGCTCGACGAGGCGCCGCCAGCCCAGGCGCTGATCAGACTGCTCAACGCCGGCTGGACGGTGAGCGCCCGCTACCCCTTCCTCTGGCACCTGCCTGCGGTGAGCACGGATGAAGACGTGGACCGGCACGGCCCGGTCCTGGAGCGGCTGCTCGGCGTCATCAGACGCGGGCAGGAAAGCGGCGATTTCGACCGGACCCTCTCCCCCGGCTGGCTCCTCGCCGCCGGCCTGGCCATCGGGCGCACCGCCGAAGAGGAAGTCAAAGCCGGCCGGATGACCATCGAGGACGCCACACATGCCGCCCACCACAGCATCCTTCGCCTCATCGGCGTGCACGACCCTGCCCCGCGTTGACCGCGACGCGGAAGCGTCCCCTGACTGCCCGGGTGACCCTCGGCGCACGCCGGCCCGCATCAGGTGAAGGTCGCATGGCGGTAGAAGACGATCGCGGTGGGCACGGTGACGGCGAGCAGGCCCACGAGCCAGGCAGCCGCCCCGGCGGCGGCCGAGGTAGTGGGGCCACCCAGGCATAGGACGCGCAGCACGCCGACCACCACCGTGATGGGGTTGGCCTTCGCGAAACCCTGCAGCCATCCGGGCATGGTCGCGACCGGCACCAGGGTGGAGCTGGTGAACACCAGGATGATCAGCGGGAACAGCCCGGCCAGCCCGGCCGATTCGGGGTCGCGGACCGCGAGCCCGAACAGCAGGTTGAGCCACGAGAAAACCACACCGGTTGCCACCGCGAAAGCTACGGCTGCTACGGCGGCGGCTGGGCCGGCGTGGAACCGGAACCCGATGGCGGACCCGACGGCGATCATCAGCCCTACCACGAACAGGTTGCGGAGCGCATCGGCCGCGACGCGGCCGGCCAGGACCGCGATGCCGGTGATGGGCAGGGACCGGAACCGGTCGATCATACCGGTGGCCAGGTCCTCGGCGATGGCCACACCGGTCTGGGACGCCCCGAATCCGATCGCCAGGACGAGAATCCCCGGGAGCAGGTAGTCGATGTAGTGGGTGACCCCGGGCACGTGGACCGCACCGCCGAACGCGTAGGTGAACAGCAGTACGAACAGCACCGGCTGGACGGTCGCGAAGACGATGAGGGTGGGAACCCGCATCAGCCGCCGCAGGTTCCGCCCGGTGATGGTGCCGGTGCTCGTGAGCAGTGAACCCGGCCGGGCCGGCCGCGCGGCAGCGCCCGTGGTGCCCGCGTTCACGGCGCACTTCCCGGTCCGCGTCCCGGCTGAGCCGGGGTGGTGAGCGGGCCATGAGTCTCATGCTGTGGTGCCGCGCCGCTTGCAGGCTGCCCGGTCAGGGCCAGGAACACCTCTTCCAGGGTGGGCCGGCGCAGCGTGAGATCGGCGACCCGCAGGCCGCAAGCGGCCAGCCGGTCAGCCACCCCCGGAAGGATCGCCGGCCCGTCGGCGACGGGGAGAACGACCCGGCCGACGGCCTCGTCGATGGCCGTCTGCCCGGTGCCGAGCGACGCCAGTGCGTCCGCCAGCCGCCGGGGATCCTCGCCCGGCACCGCGTGCAGTTCCAGCCGGTCTCCCCCGGCCTGGGCCTTGAGCTGGTCAGGCGTGCCGCTCGCGGTGACCCGGCCGTGGTCGATGATCACGATCGCTCCAGCGAGCCGTTCGGCTTCTTCGACGTACTGCGTGGTCAGCAGCAGGCTGGTGCCCTGGACGGCCAGTTCGCTGAGCAGCTGCCACAGGGCGGCGCGCCCGTGGGGGTCCAGGCCGGTTGTCGGCTCGTCCAGGAATAGCACCGGGGGCGCTGCCAGCAGGCTGGCGGCGACATCGAGGCGGCGGCGCATCCCCCCGGAGTACGTCCTTGCCAGGCGGTCTGCGGCCGCGGCCAGGCCGAGCTGGTCCGCCAGTTCCCCGGCGCGATGGCGGGCCCCCCGCCGGCCGAGCCCATAGAGCCGGCCGATCATGGTGAGGTTCTCCCGGCCGGTCAGGAACGGGTCCACCGCCGCATACTGGCCCGACAGGCCGATCAGCCGCCGAACCGCCCCAGGGTGCTCGGCCACGTCGAACCCGGCGACGATTGCCCGCCCCCGGTCCGGCCTGAGCAGTGTGGCCAGGATCCGGACCATGGTCGTCTTTCCCGCACCGTTGGGGCCGAGCACCCCGAGCACGCCACCCTCGGGCAGCTCCACGTCCACGCTGTCAAGGGCGAGCACCGGCCCGAAACGCTTGCCCAGCCCTTCAGCCATGATCGCAGCTTCTGCCATCCAGAGCCTCCTCCCTCACCTTCGCCACAGCCGCCAGGCGCTGTACTAGGTAGGATAACTACCTATACGCTCCTTGGGTAGCATATCTACTTATGAAGACGGACGCGCAGGCGCTCAAGGGCCACCTGGACATGCTGCTGCTGGCCAGCCTGGAGGACGGCCCCCGGCATGGGTACGCGGTCAAGGAGGCGCTCCGCCAGGGCAGCGGCGCCCGGTTCGACCTGCCCACCGGCACCATCTACCCGGCTCTTCGCCGGCTGGAGGCGGCCGGCCTGGTCAAGGGCACCTGGTCGGTGACCGGTGGGCGACGCCGCCGCACCTACGAGCTCACCACCGCCGGGCGCCGCCGCCTGGCCGGCGACCGGGCCGCCTGGCGCGGCTTCGCCTCCGCCGTGACCGCGATCCTGGAGCCAGCGCCATGAGCAGCCCGCTGATCGACGAGTGCCTGGCCGGCCTGCATCACCGGCTCCCCGCCGCCATCGCCGACGAGGCGGCCGACGGCCTGATCGAGGCGTACGAGCACCACCTCGCCGCCGGGGCCAGCGAACAGGCAGCCGCCCGTGCCGCCCTGGCCGAGTTCGGCGAACTCACGATGGTGGTCGGTGAATTCACCCGGCAGGCCCCCGGCCGCCGGACCTCCCGCCTTCTGCTGGCGACCGGGCCTGTCATCGGCGCCTGCTGGGCTACGGCTCTCATCCTGAGCCACTTCTGGGCCTGGCCCGTGCCGGACGCCGGCCGGCTCACCTTCGGCTCCGTGCTGATGCTCACGATCGCCACCCTGGCCATCGCCGCCACCAGCCAGCACAGCTACCGGCGGACCAGGCTCACCGCTCTCGCCGGCCCTGCCCTCATCATCCTGGACACCACGGCGATCACCGCCGTCCTGCTCGCAGCCCCCGCTCTCACCTGGGCACTGCGGATCGCCATCGCCGCCAGCCTGACCAGGATCGCACTCACCCTCGCGTCGCTGCCTCGCATCGCCGCCCGCTGACCGGAAAAACCGCCCGCGCCGGATGAACCCGCGCTACTGCGCTTCCGGAGCAGCGGGACCTCCGGTATGCCTGGGGAGGGGTGGCGGGCGGGACCAGGCCGGGTTCAGTGGCCGGATGGGACCCGTGACCTGTATTGCCGGGCCATCGGGCCTGTTCACCTCGTATTCTCTTGATCCGGCAGCCGCCACCGGGGTTGAATCATTATGTGCTGACTTCAGTAGCGACTGATGAGTTGCTGCGGGCGCTGGCCGACCCGCTGCGGGCGCGCATCGTCGAGCTGCTCGCCGGCGAGCAGTTGTGCACGTGCCATCTGGTGGAGCTGACCGGCGCGCGGCAGACCAACATCTCCAACCACCTGCGGGTGCTGCGCGAAGCCGGGCTGGTGGATCCGCAGCCCGCCGGCCGGTACACCTTCTACCGGCTGCGCCCGGAAGCGCTCACCGCGCTCGCCGGGCACTATGCGGCCCTGGCCGACCGTGCTCGCGACGCTGCCCAGCTCCGCAGGCCCTGCACATGAGTGGTACCGCCTGGTCCAGCAAATGGGAGGTCATGTACAGATGAACGCCCCTCACCGCTCCGCGCCTGCGGCCCCGGCTGAGGACACCCGTGTGGTGGGCAGGCTGTCGAGGGTGGACCGGTTCCTGCCGGTGTGGATCGGCCTGGCGATGGTGGCCGGACTGGTGCTGGGGCGGCTGGTCCCGGGCCTTGGCGGTGCGCTCAACAGCGTGGCGATCCACGGCACGAGCCTGCCGATCGCCCTTGGGCTGCTGGCGATGATGTACCCGGTGCTGGCAAAGGTCCGCTACCGGGAGATCGGGCGGATCACGGCCGACCGCCGGATGATGGCCACCTCCCTGATCCTGAACTGGATCGTCGGCCCCGCGGTGATGTTCGCGCTGGCGTGGCTGCTGCTGCCCGACCTGCCCGCCTACCGCACCGGGGTGATCCTGGTGGGGCTGGCCCGCTGCATCGCCATGGTGCTGATCTGGACCGACCTGGCCTGCGGTGACCGGGAGATGGCCGCGGTGCTGGTTGCCCTCAACGCGGTCTTCCAGGTCCTCGCCTACGCCCTGCTCGGGGTGTTCTATCTCAACGTGCTGCCAGGCTGGCTCGGCCTGCCTGCCCAGAGCCTGCACGTGTCGGCCGCCGAGATCGCCGTCACCGTGGCGGTGTTCCTCGGCATCCCGCTGGCCGCCGGGTACCTCACCCGCACCCTCGGGGAGCGGGCGCGCGGCCAGGAATGGTATGAGACGAAGCTGCTGCCCCGCATCGCCCCGATCGCCCTGTACGGGCTGCTGTTCACTGTCGTCGTTCTGTTCGCCCTGCAGGGAAAGACCATCACCTCCCAGCCGGTGAACGTCGTACGGATCGCGCTGCCACTGCTCGCCTACTTCGTGATCATGTGGTCCGGCGGGCTCGTCATCGCCCGCCGGCTCCGCCTCACCTACCCCCGTACCGTGTCGCTGGCGTTCTCCGCCGCCAGCAACGACTTCGAACTGGCCATCGCAGTCGCCATCGGGGTGTTCGGGGTGACCTCCGGGCAGGCCCTCGCCGGCGTCGTCGGCCCGCTCATCGAGGTCCCTGTCATGGTCGCACTCGTCTACGTCGCGCTCTGGCTGCGCCACCGGATCACCTGGCCACCAGCCGGCCAGGACGACCGCCGCACCGCAAACCGCCACCACCAGCAAGGAGATGCGATGACCGGGCTCCCCGAGGTCATGTTCGTCTGCGTGCACAACGCCGGCCGCTCCCAGATGGCCGCCGCCCTGCTCGACCACCACGCCGCCGGGAAGATCGCCGTCCGCTCCGCCGGGTCGGCACCCGCCGACACCATCAACCCGGCCGTGGTCACGGTGATGGCCGAACTCGGCATCGACCTGTCGGCAGAGTCTCCCAAGCCGCTGACCACCGAGGCCGTGCAAGCCAGCGACGTGGTGATCACCATGGGCTGCGGCGACGCCTGCCCCGTCTTCCCCGGCAAGCGCTACCTCGACTGGGCCGTCGACGACCCCGCCGGGCAGGACACCGCGACCGTGCGCCGCATCCGCGACGACATCGACGCCCGCGTCCTGACCCTCATCGCCGAACTCCTCCCCGGCGCCCAGGAGATCGCGCCACGCTCAGCCGCAGGCCGGTAAGGCGCCGCCCCGAGGTGGGGGCGGTTGCGGGGTCGTCGAGTTCCCAGTCCTCATAGTGCTTGCCGGGCAGCAGCGGGCAGGCGCCGCCACACCCCATCGTGACCACCACCTCAGCGGCCTGCACGAATTCGCCAGTCCATGGTTTCGAGAACTCTGCGGTGATGTCGATGCCCACCTCGGCCATCGCGGCCACGGCGGCCACGGCGGCCGGGTTCACCTGGGCTACCGGTTCGGAACCAGCGGACCAGGCGATTGCCTGGTTGCCGGCCAGGTGAGTGAACCAGCCCAGTGCCATCTGGGAACGCCCGGCATTGTGGACACACAGGAACAGCACGGCCGGGACTGTGCCAGCGGCGCGGCTTTCACCTGGACCGCGTCCCAGGGGCTGCCCAGTGGCGGCGTGTAGGACAGGTCGAGATCGCTGAGGCCCTCGACGGTCATCGCGTGGAAGATCGCTGCCGCCGCGATATCGATCCGTTTGGCGATTCCGGCGTGCTTGTGCCCGAACAGCTGCACCCCCAGCAGCCGCCCGGTGGCGCGGTCGCCGGTGAACCGCGTCTGGATGCGGTGGCTGCCGGGGTAGTAGGCCTTGTGGTCGTCAGCCTCGGAGGTGATGGTGACCGGATCGAACCCGGCCGCGCGGGCCTCATCGTCACGCAGCCCCGTGCGCGCCGCCGCCTGGTCGAAGATCTTCACGACCTGGG
>DPMS01000702.1 GCA_003541285.1 Actinomycetota bacterium | reverse complement strand
CTGCGGCAGGTCCCAGTGGTACAGCGTGGGCACCGGGGTGATGCCGCGGGCCAGCAGTGCGTCGGTCAGCCGCTCGTAGAAGTCCAGGCCGGCCGGGTTCGCCGGGCCGGTCCCGGCCGGCTGGATCCGCGGCCAGGCGAGGGAGAAGCGGTAACCACCCACCCCCAGCCGGGCCATCAGGTCGAGGTCCTCGGGCCATCGGTGGTAGTGGTCGGCGGCCACCTCGGCGGTCTGGCCGTCGCGGATGGCGCCGGGCTTGCGGCAGAACACGTCCCAGACCGAGTCGAGGCGGCCATCCTCGGCCACGGCGCCCTCGATCTGGAAGGCGGACGTGGACACACCCCACACGAAGCCGTGCGGGAAGGCCGGCATCGGGGGCCCGGTCACTGGCGAGGCGGGTTCGGGTGGCGTCATCTGCTCATGATCCCCTGGCCGGGGCGCCTGCTGCTACTCAGCAGCTGCAGCAGTCACAGTCGCTGCAGCAGTCCGCGTCGCAGCAGTCACAGCAGTCAATGTCGCAGTCGCCGCAGCACCCCCGCCGCCGGACGCGGGTGGTCTGCCCGGCCATTCCCGCCCGGCTGGCGGCGGCGACCGGGCAGCCCGCCAGCCAGCCGCTGAACAGCCCGGCCGCGGCACCCGCTGCCTCCCACCGGCCCGCCATCAGCCCGGCCGGCGCCGCGACCAGCGGCCGGGCGAAGACGCCGTCCCGGTCCGCCACGTGGTCGCCGATCTTGCCCGCGGCGAGGAGCAGCGAAACCGCCGCCGCCAGCTGCTCGCCGGCTGCGGCGGCGTCGACGACCTCGGCGCGCCGCATGCCGCGCAGCGCGCACGGCCCGGCGACCCGGCGCTGCAGCGCGAGCGGGCGCTGCGCGTCGGTCAGCACCGACACCAGCAGGCAGTCATAGTTCGTCACGAGCCGGGCGGCCTGGCCATGGAGGTCACGCAGCGCCAGGCACAGACCGCACAGATGCGCCGTCCACTCCCCGAACAGGCCCGCGCTCAGGCGATGGCGGCAGGGCCGGACGATACCGAACACCCGCTCAATATGGCGTAAACAGCTACGGCTGTCGATCTTCCCGGGCGGCGGCTTTCCGTGACCCAGCTGACTGCCGGCCGCCTACTCCTGGCCGCCCTCCGCCACCGCGGAGTCCACCTCGGCGCGCCGGGCGGCCAGCTCCGTCTCGTACTTCTCCCGGTCCACTCGCTCGGCGATCTGCTCGTCGTCGCGCATCAGCGCTTCCAGATCGGTCTGGGCAGCGTCCAGCACACCCAGGTCGGCGAAGGCACGCTGGACCTGCGGGCCCCACAGCCCGATGTCTTTCACGCACGGCACGATCCGGCTGAACAGCAGCCGGCGGAACTCCTGCTGAACCGGCGAGTGTTCGGTGAACTCCAGGCACTCGTCAACGTCGAACCCCATCCGCTCCCAGACCTCGCGCCCACGGAAGCGGTCGCGCATCAGGTGGCAGCCCTCGACCACGAACTCCTCACGGTCGGCCCGCTCGGCGTCGCTCAGGTCCTTGTAGTAGTCGCGCAGGGCCAGACGGCCGAACGCCACGTGCCGGGCCTCGTCCTGCATCACGTACGCGAGGATCTGCTTGACCAGGGGGTTGGTGGCCAGGTCGCGGTGCACGCCGAACGCTGCCAGGGCCAGGCCCTCGATCAGCACCTGCATCCCCAGGTAGGGCAGATCCCAGCGGGAGTCAGTGAGGGCGTCGGCGAGCAGCCTCCCCAGGTCGTCGTTCATCGGGTAGTGCAGGCCGATCTTCTCCTTGGTGAACCGCGCGAACAGTTCCACATGCCGTGCCTCGTCCATGGCCTGGGTCGCCGCGTAGAACTTGGAGTCCATGTCCGGCACCGATTCGACGATCCGGGCGGCGACGGTCAGCGCCCCCTGCTCACCGTGCAGGAACTGGCTGAACAACCAGGACGACAGGTGGACGGCAAGCTCGTCCCGTTCCGCCTGCGAGAGCACCTCCCACTGGCGGGAGCCGTAGATGGGGGAGAACTCCTCGGGGATCCCCATCACGTTGGTGGGATCGACGGGAAGCTCCCAGTCGATGCGCTTGGCAGCGTCCCACTGCTTGTCCTTGCCCCGCTGGTACAGGTCGAGCAGCCGGCCGCGGCCGTTGTCGTACTCCCAGCTGAAGCGGGCGGCGCCGGTGGCGGGAACGTCCCAGGTGCCGGGCGCGACGGGGGTGGCGTAATTGTCGTAGGTGCTCACAGCGGCTCCCAGGGGCGGATCTGCTCTCATTATTACTGCGCGGTAGGCAATTGCTCCATACCCAGCGTGCCTGGACACCCGTCATTGCCGGTCGGCTGCCGTCGGGTTCCCGCGCTCGGGCCGGGGAGGAAGTCACAGGCAGACTGAGCTCTCGTGGTCGACGTGGCCGGCCGGTTCCAGCTGGAACGTGGAATGCGCCACGTCGAAATGCCCGCGCAGGCAGTCCTGGAGAGCGTCCAGCATCGCGGCGCTGCGGCCCCCGGCCAGCACCTCCGGGTCGACCACGACATGCGCGGACAGCACTCGCAGGCCCGAGGTGATCGTCCAGGCATGCAGGTCGTGCACGTCCTTGACCCCCTCCAGCGCGGTCATGTGCGTGCGGACCTCGATCATGTCCACCCCGCGCGGCGTGGCCTCCAGCAGTACGTCCACCGCGTCCCGCAGCAGGCGCCAGGTCCGCGGCAGGATGAGCAGCGCGACGGCCAGCGAGGCGATCGGGTCGATCAGGGTGAACCCGGTGGTGGCCACCACGATGCCGCTGACAATCACTGCCACCGCGCCGAAGGTGTCCGACGCGACCTCAAGGAAGGCACCGCGCACGTTCATGCTCTCCGCCTGCCCCTGGCGCAGCAGCATCAGTGACGTGCCGTTCCCGGCCAGCGCGATCACTCCGAAGATCATC
>DPMS01000698.1 GCA_003541285.1 Actinomycetota bacterium | reverse complement strand
GTGCGCAGCGCGCGGTACACGCCCAGGGGCTCGGCCGGGATGGCCACGTCGTGGCGCCGCGACAGCACCGTCTGGAACGTGTCGCCGGCCCGGATGTACTCCCTGATACGCTCCACGCCGTGCTCGAACGCCTCCCGCGCGTACGGACTCGTCGCGGGCAGCGGCTCTCCCGCCTCCAGGGGGAGGGGCGCGAGCCGCGGCGGCCGGCCCAGCCGGTCGAGCAGCTCCGCGATGCGGGCCTGGGCGGCGTCGTACGCGCGGCGCAGCTCCGCGGCGCCGCTGCCCGCCGCCGGGGAAAAAACCAGCTGACCACAGCCGTGCAGCCTTGCTAGGCTGCTGGCTCTTGTGCCCATCTCCCTTGACCAGTGAGGTGATGACGCATGCCCCCGGCTAGCGGGGCTGGTGAGACAGCCCCGCCGCTCCGGACCACCGTCAGTTCCGGCGGACCCCGGCCGGAACCAGCCACTCCCGGCCCCGCCCCGCACGAGCCCGCCGCCACCGGGCCTTCCGCCCCGGCTGACCCCGTTCTGGCCGCCGAACGGGACCATCTGCGCCGCTCCCGTGAGTACCTGCGGCTCATGCGTGAGAACGTGCTCTCGCTGCGCGCCATGGGCGGGGACCGGGTGTCGGAGGAGTACCTCAAGGCCGACCTGCACCGCAGGGCGGAAGCCCTGCGGGATCTCCCCGACACGCCGCTGTTCTTCGGGCGCCTCGATTACTCCGGCGCCATCGTTATGGGCAGCGGGCTCCCCTTGCCGGGGGCCGGCGGCCAGGCGGCTGCGGCGGCTGGTGGCGCGGGCGGGAGCGGGCAGGAGGGCCGGGCGCTGCCGGATGAGCGGTTCCACATCGGGCGGCGCCACATCCACGACGGCGAGGGTCACCCGGTTGTCATCGACTGGCGGGCGCCGGTGTCCCGCCCGTTCTACCGGGCAAGTGCGGCCGACCCGATGGGCCTGGCACGGCGGCGCCGGTTCGGGTTCGCCGGGCCCGAACTCACCGCCTACGAGGACGAGGAGTTCACCCGGGCCGGCCAGGGCCGGGCCGGTGGCGGGCCCACGGTCAGCGCGATCATGCTCGCGGAGATCGAGCGGCCGCGGTCGGGGCCGATGCGCGACATCGTGGCGACCATTCAGCCCGACCAGGACGACATTGTCCGGTCCGTGGCCGGCGAGACAGTGTGCGTGCAGGGGGCGCCGGGGACCGGCAAGACCGCGGTCGGGCTGCACCGGGTCGCCTACCTGCTCTACGCGCATCCCGGCCGGATGGTGCGCGGCGGCGTGCTGGTGATCGGGCCGAACCGGGCGTTCCTGTCCTACATCCGGGGTGTCCTGCCGGCTCTCGGCGAAGCCGATGTCGCCCAGCTGACCGTCCCCGACCTGGTGGCCACCGTGCCAGTCCGGGCTAGCGACCCGGCGCGGACGGCGCGGATCAAGGGCGATGCCCGGATGGCGGAGGTGCTGCACCGGGCGTTGTGGGCTGGGCTGGGCGAACCGGCCGAGCCCCTGATCCTCACCCGGGGGTCATGGCGGTGGCGGGTGCCCGGCTACGAGATCGCGGAACTGATCGGCGAACTGCGTGCCCGGGGCGTCCGCTACGGCGCCGGCCGCACCATGCTCGGTCACCGCATCGCGCATGTGATCCTGTCCCGGATGGAGGCGGCGGGGGAGGCCGTCGACGACCGGACCCATGAGGCGGTGCGCAGGACCCGGCCGGTCAAGGCGGCGGTGGACGCGGCCTGGCCGACCGCCGACCCGGTGCGGCTGGTCATGCGCCTGCTCTCGGACGCTGCCCTGCTCGCCCGCGCCGCCGACGGCATCCTTGAGCCTTCCGAGCAGGCGGCGATCCGCTGGGACTCCCCGCCGCGCGGGCCGGGCAGCGCGCGCTGGACGGCGGCTGACGCTGTGCTCATCGACGAGGCGGCGGATCTCATCGAGCGGATTCCCAGCCTGGCGCACGTCGTGGTGGATGAGGCACAGGACCTGTCGCCGATGGAATGTCGCGCGATTGGCCGGCGGTGCGCGACCGGGTCGGCCACCGTACTCGGTGATCTTGCCCAGGCAACCGCCCCGGCAGCGGCGTCCAGCTGGCCTCAGCTCCTTGCCCACCTCGGAAAGGCCGGAGCCGGGGTTCGGGTCCTGGACACCGGGTACCGGGTGCCGGAGCAGATCCTTGACTTCGCCAGCCTGCTGCTGCCCAGGCTGGCCCCGGGCCTGGCGCCCGCCCGGTCGCTGCGGCAGGACCCCGGTTCGCTGACGGTCCTGCCACTCGCGGCGGACGCGCTGCCCACCGCCCTTGCCACGGCGTGCACTCAGGCCCTGGCCTTGCCGGGCTCGGCTGCGGTGATCGCCTCGGATGAGCAGGTGGCAGAGCTGTCCCGGGTGCTTGGCAGCGCCGGCGTCGGGCATCAGGTGCTCGATGGCGCCATCGCCGACGGGCGGCTCACCCTGGTGCCGGTCACGCTGGCCAAGGGGCTGGAATTCGACCACGTGATCGTCGTCGAGCCGGCCAGGATCGCTGCCCGGCCACGCGGGCTGAACCTTCTCTACGTCGCGCTCACCCGGGCGGTGTCCCGGCTGACGGTGCTGCATGCCGAATCGCTGCCCGGCCCGCTGCGGGCCACTGCCGCATCGTGACAGAACGTCACTTCATGGCCAATGTACCGGGTGGGAAGCTACTGTACGTCATCTGCTGATGACACTGCGCACCCGGTAGTCGCAACTCCCTGCGAACGACCGCCTCCGCACCGTAGTATCACCCTGCGCTATTACTTCATCACTAAGGATGACTTACATGGCACGGGTAACGCGGCAGGAACCCCAGGCGCCACCGCTTCGCACCGCCACACTGCAGCGCCTCGAACGCCTGGCCGCTACCCTCACCCGGCGCGGGCTGGATGCCAGTCTCGTCGTCCCGCCCGGCCGGGTTCCGCGGTTGCAGGTCGGCCATCCGGTAGCGCGGCTGGCCACCGACGTCTATGCGTCGCGCTGCCAGGACGGCGCCTGGTGGTTCTGGTGGCCGTGGGCCGAACGGATAGCCGCCGAGGGGGACCTGGACATCGCGGCGCAGCGGATCGAGCAGTTACTGGCTCAGCCGCCCGCCGGCGGCTGACACCGCGCTATCCGCCCACCGTCCCGGTTGGCGGGGCACTTGCCGGGAGGGCGGATCCCGGTGCCGGACCCCCGGCCGGCACCGTGCGCACCGTGGCAGTCTCAAGCCCCGGGAAGGCAAGGGCGCGATCGCGCCATCCGGCCGCCCGCAGCGCCGCTGACTGCATGGCCCGCGCCCCGAAGGCGCGCAGCCGGGCATCGCTGACTGCCACCAGGCCCAGGTAGGCGGAGGTCACCCGGTCCTCCATGTACGCGGCCAGCGCGGCCGCCGCTGGCGCGCCGCGCACCGGGAACGGAAGACTGTACGTGGTGGCCGCGGGCACCGGCCGCGCGCCGAGGGCGGTCACCATAGCGGTCAGGGTGTCCCGGGCGGCCTCGTGACCCGCCCAGTCCCGTTCCGCGGCGGCCCGCCGGGCGCCGCTCAGGTGCGCCCCGGCGACCGCGTGCTGGAG
>DPMS01000699.1 GCA_003541285.1 Actinomycetota bacterium | reverse complement strand
GCCGCGATCGAAATCGCCCAGCAGGTCGGAGCGGGCCAGCAGATCCCGTTGAGTGCGATGACCGAAGTCGAGGTCGCTTCCGGTACCGGGCTGGCCTATGTGCCGTGGGCTGAGGCCGGCCAGGTCTCGCGCTTCTACGCCGCCACCACGATTCCCCCCGGCACGCTGCTGACCGGCGCCATGGTCGCTCCGGCCAGCGGCGTTACGGCGGGCAGGGATGTGCTGGGACTGGCACTCAAGGACGGGCAGCTGCCCGACCAGCTCAAGGTCGGGGACCACGTGAGCATTTACGCGGTCAGCGGCCAGAGCAGCACGAGTGCTGGCTGCCCCGGCAGTGGCGGGGCAGCGCTGGCGGGCGACGCGATCGTCATCGACGTGCTCTCGGCCGCCAGCGGCACGCTGGTGTCCACCCCCCAGGGCGGCAGCACCGATGTGACCGTCGCCGTGGCCCCAGCATCGGCGGGGGCGGTGGCCTGCAACGCCGCCGCCGGGAACGTGGCGGTGGTCGTGCTGCCCGCCGGCGGGCGGCACGCAGTTCCGCGGGCGGGACCCGCGCCGCCGCAGAGCGCCAGCCCGCAATCGTCATTAAGCTCGCCCTCGCCGCCGGCGCCTACCGGGACCGGATAACAGATGGCTCTGATCGCGGTTGCGGCCGACAAGGGAGCGCCAGGAGTCACGACAGCGGCGGTCGTGCTCGCTGCGGTCTGGCCACGGCCGGTGGTGCTGGCCGAGTGCGATCCGGCGGGCGGCGACCTGGTCTACCGCTTCCCCACCGCCGACGGTGGCCGGCTCGACCCGCGGCGCGGGCTGCTCAGCCTGGCGGTGGCAGCCCGCCGGGGACTGCCGCCTCAGCAGGTGGCCGGACACACCCAGACACTGCGCGGCGGGCTCGACGTGCTGACCGGGGTGAGCACCGCCGAGCAGGGGGCGGGCCTGGAGCCCCTGTGGGGGGCGGTCGGGACCATCCTCGCCCAGTTGCCGCGCACCGATGTGATCGCGGACTGCGGGCGGCTCGGCGTGGACGGCCCCCACTACGACCTGCTCGCGCAGGCCTCCTCGATCGTGCTTGTCACCAGGCACAACCTGGGTGAGGTGGTGCGCCTGCGGGAGCGCATCCCAGCGCTGGCGATGGCGCTCGGGAAACGCGACCGGGCCCGGCCGGCCTTCAGCGTCGTCGTCATCGCCGACCACAAGGGCTTCCACACCGCACTCGCCGAGGTCGGGCAGGCACTCGGGCACGGGAAGGGCCGGATCAACGTCATCGGCGGGCTGGCCTACGAGCCCAGGACGGCCCGCCAGCTTCGCGGCGAGTGGGGCGGCAGGCTTGACAAGTCACTGCTCGCCCGGACCGCGCGTGACGTGGCGGGACAACTCGCCACCGTGCGGCCGGCGTTCGGCGGATCGGATTTTTCTGGCCAGCCCGCCCTGCCGCCGCCCGATCCGGTGGCAGGCCCCGTCCCGCGCGCCAGCCGGGGCCGCCACGCCGGGCACCACGCAGCGCTCCCGGCGGCGGGTAGCGTCCGTGCCAGCGGCGGCGGGCTTGCACTGCCCGCAGACCAGCCGCCGCCCGCCACGCTGGCGCAGTGGCCCGCGCCGCCCGGCGAGCGCGATCCTGGCGCGGTGGGGTGAGCGGCATGGATCACACCCTGGTCAAGCGGCTGCGCGCCGAGGTGGGTGACCGGCTCGCCGAGCAGCGCCGGCTGGACGCCGCCTCCGGGATGGCGCCCATGTCCGGGGAAGACGAACGGCAGTTCGCCCGCGCCCTCATCGCCCAGGTGCTGGAAGAGCACGCCCGCAGCGAGATCACCGCGGGGCGCGCCCCGTTCAACGCCCAGGAGGAGGAAGAACTCGCGGCGGCGATCCACGCCGCGCTGTTCGGCGTCGGCCGGCTACAGCCCCTGCTGGACGACCCGCAGATCGAGAACATCGACATCAACGGGTGCGACCGGGTCTTCCTCGGATANNCCCGGCTGTCGGCGGTGATGGAGGTGACGCTCCGGCCGGCGGTATCCATCCGGCGCGCCCGGCTCGGCAAGGTCTTCCTGGCGGACCTCGTCGGCAACGGCACGATGATCGGCGAGGTGGCGTCGTTCCTGGCGGCCGCGACCGCGGCCAGGAAGAACATCATGGTCGCTGGTGCCACCAACGCGGGCAAGACCACCCTGCTGCGGGCGATCGTGAACCAGATCCCTGCCAGCGAGCGGCTGATCACGGTGGAGCGGGCGCTGGAGCTTGGCATCGACCAGTTCCCCGAACTGCACCCGAACGTTGTCGCGTTCGAGGAGCGCCTGCCGAACTCCGAGGGGCAGGGCGGGATCTCCATGGCCGGACTTGTCCGCCGCTCCCTGCGCATGAACCCGAGCCGGGTGATCGTGGGCGAGGTCCTCGGCGACGAGATCGTCACCATGCTGAACGCGATGAGCCAGGGCAACGACGGGTCCCTGTCCACCATCCACGCGAACTCCTCGCTGGAGGTGTTCAACCGGATCGCCACCTATGCGATCCAGTCGGCCGAGCGGCTCCCGGTCGAGGCAACGCACATGCTCATCGCCGGGGCGGTGGATTTCGTGGTCTTCATCGAAAAGCGCAACGACTACTCGCGGGGCGGCCGGCTGCGGCGGTTCGTGAGCAGCATCCGTGAGGTCACCGGGGTTGACGGCCGCGTGCTGTCCAGCGAGGTGTTCACACCCGGGCCGGACGGGCGCGCGGTGCCGCATGCACCGGTGTCGTGCGCGGCACAACTGGCCGAGCACGGCTACGACCCCGCACGGGGGTCATGGTGAGCGGCCTGGCGCTGAGCCAGACCGCGCTGCTGGCCGTGCTGGCCGGCGCGACCGCAGGCGGCGGGCTGTTCCTGCTGGCCGTCGCGGTGCGCGGACTGCCGCCTGGTCCGCCTGGCCAGGCTGGGCGGGGCTGGGCCCGGGTCCGGCAGCGGCTGCGCGAACTGGCCGGGCTGCGGGGGGCCGCCGCCTTAGCGGCGGGAATCGTCGCCCTGATCGCCACCGGCTGGCTGGTCGCCGCAGCCGGAGTCGCGTTGCTGGTGTTCAGCTGGCGGGGGCTGTCCGGCGCCGCCTCCGAGCGCCGCGCCCTTGCCCGGCTTGAGGCACTGGCGACCTGGACCGAGTCGCTGCGCGACACGATCGCCGGTGCGGTCGGCCTGGAACAGGCGATCCCCGCGTCGCTGCGGGTGGCCGCGCCCGCGCTCGCCGACCCGCTGGCCCGCCTGGTCGACCGGCTGCACATCCGGGTGCCGATGGCTGACGCGCTGCTCAGGTTCGCCGACGACCTCGATGACCCGGGTGCGGACCTGATCATCGCGGCGCTGGTCATCAACGCCCGGCTGCGGGGCCCGGGACTGCGGGATCTGCTCGGCTCGCTGTCGGGTTCGGTCCGGGAGGAGCTGGACATGCGCCGGAAGGTCACCGCCGACCGCAGATCCACCCGGCGCAGCGTGCAGATCGTGGTGTGTGTGTCGGTCGGGATGGCGCTCGGCCTGGCCATGCTCGACCACGCTTTCCTCGCCCCCTACGACGACTGGCTCGGCCAGCTGGTGCTGCTGGTTGTCGTGGGCATCTATGCGGCCGGCATCATCTGGCTGCGCCGGCTCGCGAGGTTCGAGGCGCCGCAGCGGCTGCTCACCACCGTGTGGCGGGGCGTGCCCACCGAGGCGGCGCCGGTGGCGGGCGGGCCCGTGGCGGCCGGCCAGGGAGCCAGCCCTGGCGGTGGGTCATGACCCCCGCGCCTGGCGGTGCGGCGTGACGGCCGCGCTGATCACCGGGGCCGTCGTCGGCCTGGGGATCTTCCTGCTGATTCTGGCGCTGATCCCGCGCCGGGTGAGCATGGTGCGGCAGCTGGCCGCGTTCGACGCCGCGCATCCCTCCGGCCGCCTCCGTTCCCGTCCGCAGCCGCTGGCCGGCAAGGAGAGCCGGATCAGCCGCAAGCTCGGCGCCGCGCTGGCGAAGTTCTGCGCCGAACAGGGCTGGGAGTTCCCCTCGTTGCGGGCCAGCCTGGCGCTGGTGGGCAAATCCTTCGAGAGCTACCTGGCCAGCAAACTGCTGCTGGCAGTCTTCGGGCTGCTGCTGGGGCCGATCCTGCTCACCGTGCTCAGTATCGGTGGAATCCAGCTGCCCCTCGCCGTCCCGCTCTGGGCGGGCCTGCTGCTGGCCGCTGTCTTCTTCTTCCTGCCCGATCTCGAGCTGAAACAGAAGGTGGACCGGCGCCGGCGGGATTTCCGCCATGCCATCGGCGCCTTTCTTGACCTGGTCGCCATGAACCTCGCGGGCGGCCGTGGCGTCCCGGAAGCCCTCATGTCGGCCAGCGAGATCGGCAGCGGCTGGGCGATGTGGCGGATCAGGGACGCGCTGACCAACGCCCGGATCATCGGCCAGACGCCCTGGCAGGCGCTCGGGGCCTTGGGCGAGGAAGTGAGGATCGATGAGCTGAGGGATCTGTCCGCCGCACTGAGCCTGGTCGCCGAGGACGGGGCGAAGGTGCGGGAGTCCCTGGCCACGCGGGCGGCGAGTCTGCGGCGGCGGGAACTGGCCGAACTGCAGGGGCAGGCAGGGGAGCGCTCCCAGTCGATGCTCGTCGCGCAGATGCTGCTGGCCATCGCCTTCCTGATCTTCCTCGTCTACCCGGCTGTCCGGGTCCTCCTAGGTGTCTGACCGATGACCCGGGCAGGGCCGCCAGGCCAGGGACAGCAGGGCNNAGGGCCACCAGGCCAGGGACAAGACCACGCACAAACACGCACGGAGGAGAAACGACATGGGCATCTATGACCCGCGCGGGGATCCGGCCTTCTCGTGGCTAGGCGCCGTCATCGGGACACACTCGGCACGGCTGCGGTCCGCGCTGCGGGAAGGGGACCGGGGTGCGTCGGCGATCGAACTCGCCATCATCACGGCCGTCCTGGTCGCCCTCGCGGCTGCCATCTTGACCATCATCGTCACGTTCGCGAAAAACCAGGGCAAGCAGATCCAGCAGCAGTCCGTCCCAAGTCCATGACACGCGGGCCTGCCGCGCGCGATCCGGGCCGGTGGCACGGACGGCCCAGGCTGCCACCGGCACGTCCGGGGCGCCCGGCACCTGCGGCACTTCCGCCACTTCCGCCACCTCCGGGGCGGTTGCCTGGCCGCGCTGGCGCGCAGCGGCGGCATGGCCGTGCCGGGGCGGGGCGCGCCCGGGACAGAGGTGCGAGTGCGGTCGAGCTCGCCATCCTGGCCCCGGCCCTGCTGTTCGCGACGATGCTCATCGTCCAGTTCGCGCTCTGGTTCGACGCGCGGCACGCGGCGCTGGCCGCCGCCCAGGCGGGAGCGCGCATCGCCCGTGAGGAGGCCGCGACGAACCCGAGGTGGCAGGCGGATGCCAGCCAGGAGGCGACCACGTACTACAACGCCCTGGGGACCCGTCTGCTCACGAACGTGCAGGTACCGCCGCCCACCCTGGATCCGGGGACGAACCAGGTCTTCGTGACCGTGAGCGGGCAGTTGGCCGGCATCCTGCCCTGGCACATGAGCATCAAGGCGACGGTGGGGGGGCCGGTGGAGTGTTTCCGGCCAGCCGGAGGGGGCGGNNGGCAAGGCCAGCGCGGCTCGATGGCCGTCGAGTTCGTCGTTGTCGCCCCGGCGTTCGCACTGCTGTTGCTGCTGATATCGGCCGGGGGCCAGTGGGTCAGCGTGACCGGGCAGGTCGGCGGGGCTGCGCGTGACGCGGCACGGGCGGCGTCGGTGGCGCGTTCCCCCGGTGAGGCAGTGGCCCAGGCGCAGCTAGCCGCCAGCCAGGACCTGCCGGGACTTTGCTCGGGCAGCCCGGCCGCCCGCCCGCAGGTGACCGTCATCCCGGTCCCGGGCGCGCAGGGGGCCGCGTTAGCCACCGCCACCGAGGTCCAGGTGCGGGTGGCGTGTGACGTCCGGCTGTCAGCATTTGCGCTGGTGGGTTTCCCGGCCCACCAGACCTTCACGGCGACCGGGGTTGCGCCACTCGACGTCTTCGTCTGCCGGAGCGGTGCATGTTGAGCCGCGGCCGGGCGGCCCGCCCGAGCGGGAGGTGCCCCGTCCGGCCGGGATCCGGCGACCGCGGCTCGGTGGCGCTCTGGG
>DPMS01000007.1 GCA_003541285.1 Actinomycetota bacterium | reverse complement strand
CTCGCTGGCCATCGCGGTCGGCATCTCCCCGCAACTGCTCCCGGCCGTCGTCTCTACCAGCCTGGCCGCCGGGTCTCGGCAGCTGGCGCGGCGCAAGGTGCTGGTCAAGCGGCTGGTGTGCATCGAGGATCTCGGCGACATCCAGGTGCTGTTCACCGACAAGACAGGCACGCTGACCGAGGGGAGCCTGCGCTTCATGCGTTCGGTCGGGCCGGATGGCCGGGCCGACGACGAGCCCCTGCTGCTCGGGCTGCTGTGCAACGAGGCCGTCGTCGAGGACGGCAAGGCGGCCGGCGGCAATCCCCTCGACGTCGCCCTATGGGACTCACCGGCTGCGGCCCGCCACAAGGCGGATCTGGCCCGGTACCGGCGGCTGGCGACCCTGCCGTTCGACCACGAACGGCGTGCGGTTTCCGTGCTGGCCGAAGACGACGCGGGCGGCCGCGTGATCATCACGAAGGGGGCACCGGAAGGGCTGCTGGCGCGGTGCACCGATGTGCCCGCCGCCGCCAGCGCCAGGCTGGACGCCGAGTTCGCGGCCGGGGCCGGGGCCGAAGCCGGCCACAACCGGAGGAAGGTGATCGATCCCGGCCAGGTACTCGACCACGACCCCCACCTCACGCAGGTCGTCCCCCCAAACCTTCTCAACCAGGTCCGCGTCGTGGCGGCCTTCCACATAGATCCGGCTAGCCCTGGCTACCCGGGCCCGGCTGGCCGCTCCTGCCGGTGGGCTGGGCGCCGCGATGGATCCAGACGCAGTCCGCCCAGGGACGGCCAGCCCAGCCCGGCCATTGCCCGGCTGCGGCCTGACCAGCGTGGCCGGCCTGCCCTCCAGCAGGAATCCGCCGCGCGTGAGCGGGAACACCCGCTGCTTGCCCCACCTGTCCTCCAGCGTGACCACGTGCTTCTCGCAGTCGACCACGGCGCCGCAGAAGCTGCCATTGGCATCCTCCACCACGAGGCCGCGTTCAGCTGCCACCTCCGGAATCTCCGTGCGCCTGCGGCGTCCTGCGCCTGCCGCGAGGACGTCGGGGCCATAGTCCCGCCTCATGCCACTCCACCGTCGGTGAGTCCGGCGTCAGCACCGGGCTGAGCAGGCCCGGACCGGGCGGCCGCAGGCCAGGGGCCGGAACCGCTCCGCAAGAACCTACCGGATCACCGGCTGGCCTGAGCCAACTCGCCCGCAGTGACGGCCCGGCCATCACAAATGCGTCACTTGCCAGATCGTGCCCGCCGGTGGAACTGTGCCAGGACGCCCCATGCGCCATAGACTTGGCACTCAGGATGACAGAGTGCCAGAGAGGGGACACGTTGCTCGACGACAGGAAACTGGCCGTGCTGCGTGCCGTCGTGGAGGACTACGTCTCCACCATGGAACCCGTGGGCTCAAAGTCGCTGGTGGACCGGCATCACCTGGATGTCTCCCCGGCGACCATCCGCAACGACATGGCGGTGCTGGAAGAGCAGGGATACATCGCGCAGCCGCACACAAGCGCGGGCAGGATTCCCACGGACAAGGGGTACCGCCTGTTCGTGGACCGGCTGTCCGGGGTCAAGCCACTGTCAGCGGCGGAGCGGCGCGCGATCGAGACGTTCCTGGCCGGCGCCTACGACCTGGACGACGTGGTGATGCGCACCGTGCGGCTGCTGGCCCAGCTGACCAGGCAGGTGGCGGTCGTGCAGTATCCGTCCCTGACCAGGTCGGCGGTGCGGCATATCGAGCTCGTCCCGCTCGCTGCCAAGCGGCTGCTGCTGGTGCTGATCACCGACACCGGCCGGGTGGAGCAGCGCACGGTGGAGCTGCCTGGCCCGATCGGGGAGGACGCCGTCACCCAGTTGCGTGCGGTTCTTAACGCGTGCCTCGACGGGCGGATGCTGACCGAGGTAGCCTCGGTCGTCGCCGACCTTCCCGAGCGGGTCCAGCCCGGCGACCGGCCGAACGCCGCCGCCGTATTCTCGGTGATCCTGGAAAGCCTGGTCGAGCGGAACGAAGAGAAGATCGTGGTCGGCGGGGCCTCGAACCTCACGCCTGCCGACTTCTCCAAGGGGCTGCGCGAGGTCCTCGAATCGCTCGAAGAGCAGGTGGTACTGATGCGGCTGCTGGGTGAGGCGGTGGATCAGTCCTCGCTGATGGTCCGGATCGGGGCGGAGAACCCGGTCGCTGGCTTGCGCAGCACATCGGTGGTCGCAGCCGGCTACGGCACCGGCGACCAGGCACTGGCCCGGCTCGGTGTGGTCGGCCCGACCAGGATGGATTACCCCACAGCGATGGGAGCGGTGCGCGCGGTGGCACGATACGTTGGACAGATCCTGGCGGGGTCATAGTGGCGAACGACTACTACGGCATCCTTGGTGTCCGCCGGGATGCGAGCCCCGATGAGATCAAGAAGGCCTACCGGCGGCTCGCCCGTGAACTGCACCCGGACGTGAACCCTGACCCGCAGACCCAGGAGCGGTTCAAGGAGATCACGCAGGCCTACGAGGTGCTCTCCGATCCCGAGAAGCGCCAGATGTATGACCTGGGGGCAGATCCGTTCGCCCGCGGGGCCGCGGCCGGCGCCGGCGGTTTCGGCGCTGGGTTCCCGTTCAGCGACATCATGGACGCCTTCTTCGGCGCGGGCGCCGGTGCGCGCGGCCCGCGCAGCCGTGCCCGCCGCGGCCGCAACGCCACCATCCGGGTGGATCTCGATCTCGCCGAATGCGCGTTCGGTGCGACCAGGGACCTGGTGGTGGACACGGCGGTGGTCTGCCCGACCTGCTCGGGCGAGGGCACCGCACCCGGAACGCACCCGGAGACCTGCGACGTGTGTGGTGGCCGCGGTGAAGTCAGCCAGGTCACCCGCTCGTTCCTCGGCCAGGTGATGACCTCGCGGCCATGCCCGGCCTGCGGCGGGTACGGCACGATCATCCGGCGGCCATGCCCCGAATGTGACGCCGATGGCCGCGTCCGCACCCGGCGCACCATCAAGGTGCGGATCCCGGCAGGCGTGGAGGACGGGACCCACATCCAGCTCGCGGGCGAGGGGGAGATCGGCCCCGGCGGCGGCCCACCAGGCGACCTGTTCCTGGAGATCGTCCAGCGGCCGCACGCGATCTTCGAGCGGCAGGGCGATGACCTGCACTGCACCGTCACGATCCCGATGGTGTCCGCCGCGCTCGGCGCCACCTTGTCGGTGGAGACGCTGGACGGCCCGAGGGAACTGGACATCCGCCCCGGGACCCAGTCCGGCCAGGTCATTCCCCTGTATGGGCTGGGAGTGCGGCACCTGAACGACTCCGGCCGCGGCGACCTGATCATCCATGTCACGGTGGAAACACCGGTAAAGCTCGACGAGGAGCAGGAAACGCTGCTCAGGCAACTGGCGAAGCTCCGGGGTGAAGAGACCCCGCCCGGCCGGTTCGCGCCCGGCCAGCAGGGGTTCTTCTCCAGGCTGCGGGACGCCTTCAACGGCCGGTGACAGCGATGGCCCGCACCGGCCAGGACACAGTGGCCGGCTCAGGCCAGGACGCGGGTACGGCACCCGGCCAGGACGCACGGCCGCCAGTCTTCGTGGCCGGCGCAGACGGCCTGGCCGGTGACGTGATCGTGCTGACCGGCCCGGAGGGCCGTCACGCGGCCACGGTCCGCCGGATCACCGTGGGGCAGCGGGTGGATGTGACCGACGGGGCTGGCGCGATCGCCGAGTGTGTGGTCACCCGGGCCCGGTCCGGGGTGCTGGAACTCGCGGTCCGCTCGCGCCGGGCGGAGCCACCTTCCGACCCCGCGGTGGTGGTCGTGCAGGCGCTTCCCAAGGGGGACCGCGGCCAGCTGGCCGTCGAGTTGATGACCGAGGCCGGCGTGGACGTGGTGGTTCCCTGGGCGGCGCAGCGGTGCGTCACGCAGTGGCAGGGCGAGCGTGGGAAGCGGGCGCTGGAGCGCTGGCGGATGACCGCCCTCCAGGCCGCCAAACAGGCCCGCAGGGCCAGGTTCCCGGACGTGACAGATCCCGCGGCCACCAGCGACGTGGTGGCGATGGTGGAGTCGGCCTCGTGCGCGGTGCTGCTCGATCCCAGCGGGCCGGCGGCGCTGAGCACGCTGCCGTTGCCCCCCTTGGGTGACCTGCTGGTGATAGTCGGGCCGGAAGGCGGGGTGAGTCCAGCCGAGGCAGCGGCACTGGCCGGGGCCGGTGCGCTGGCGGCCCATCTGGGCCCGACCGTCCTGCGCACCTCCACCGCCGGGGTGGTGGCCGCCTCCGTCCTGCTCAGCCGCTGCGGCCGGTGGTGCTGAACCCGCCCATGCTCAGGTCGGGCGCGCCGAAGCGGTCGGGTGCGCCGAAGCCTTGGGGCTGGACCGCGTGCAATGGGTACTGGCCGCCGCCACGTTCCTGGCCCCGCTGGCCGTCTTGCCGGTCATCCTTGCCGCGCTCGCCACGAGGGGGCTGCTCAGTGCGCTGGGTGTCGACGACGGGTTCAGGGTGTCGGTGGGTATGGGGGTCGGTGTGGAGCTGGCCGAGCCGGTCGGGGAGGGGGTCGCGCTCGCGCTGGGGCCCGGGGTGGGCTTCTTGGCCGAGGTCCGCGAGCAGGTCGCCTTCGGGGTGGCACGGTGAGAAGCACTGCTCGCGCCGCTCGGGGCGGGTCCCCCGGGGAGGGACCTTGCCGGGTGCGCTGAGTTCTGGTGCCCGCCCCCGGGGGTACTCGGTGCGGTGCTGGGTGCCGCGCTGCTGGGGAACAGGCTGAGCACGAGGGTCTCCCGCAACTGCGCGAGACCGTAGACTCCTGCCACCACCACGACCACGGCGGTGGCCACCGCGAGGGCGGGCCGGAGCCAGGCCAGTGTGGGCCGCAGGCTGGCCCAGCCGCGGGCCGGCTGGCCCCGGTGCGCGGCACCGGGGCGCCACGAAGGCGCGATCAGTGCGCGGACCGCGGCCACGGCAGGCATCAGGCTGGAAAGCGCCTTGCTGAATCTGGGTTCGAGCCGGATCACGATCAGCCGGTACAGGTCCGCGCAGTCGTTGCGGATCAGCCACATCTGCCGCACCAGCCACGGCTTACTCATCCGGCGGCTGATCCGTTCGAGCCCGTCGCTGGCGGGCTCGATGGAGTCCGCCGCCGCGTGCAACGCCCGCCGCAGGATGTCGTCGAAGTCGTGATTCACAGGTGTCATACGTGCCGCTCCAGGCCGCTACCGGCCCCCCTTGCCCTTCTCACGTTCCCATCTCCAGTACCGTCCGCAGCGCTGCGATGGCCCTGGCGGTGTGGCTTTTCACCGCACCCCGGCTGATCCCCATGGCAGAGGCGATCTGCGCCTCCGAGAGATCCCCGTAGTACCTCAGTACCAGTGCCTCGCGCTGCCTGGGCGGCAGCTCGCGCAGCGCCGAGACCACGGCCGAACGCTCCAGCAGGCTGAGCGCACCCTGCTCAGCACTGGGCATGTCGGGTGCCGGCTTGGGCGCGTTCCTATCGACTACCATCCGGTGCCTCAGCACCGAACGTGACCGGTTAACCACTGACTGACGCAGGTAGGAGAGCGCCTTGTCGCTGTCCCTCAGGCGGCGCCAGGAACTATGCATCGCGATGAAGGAGTCCTGCACCACTTCCTCCGCGGTGGCGGTGTCGCGCACCAGGAGAGCGGCCAGGCGGACAAGCGAACGGTAGTGCGTGCTGTACATCGTGGTGACTGCCTGCTCCGCGTCCCAGTCAGCGGCGACCGAACCAAGCGAAGCCTCTGCCACCATGGTGTCGGTCACGTGAATGGGACGCGCTGAGACGGCGTCAGGTTCACCGGCGCTCATATCAATATTGCGCACCCTGTCTAAAGCGGCAGCCTGGCCTCACCGATCCCACCCCCACAACTCAGCCAGGCAGGGCGCCTGGTGACATACCCGAATCCGGGCGTCACACCGTTTGCACACGGAGAGGTTATTAGCCGGGTGCCATGCGCCGAGGGGGCGTGCGCCGGGGACTCGCAACCATGCCACCATATAGTGCGGCGCTCCGC
>DPMS01000050.1 GCA_003541285.1 Actinomycetota bacterium | reverse complement strand
ACCGGGCGGCCCAAAGGGGTGCGCAGGGAACTGTCCGGCCTGGATCCTGACGTCGCTGCCGAACTGGGGTCCGTACTGCCGCAGTTCTTCGGCATCACAGCCGGCCCGCCGAATGTGCACCTGGTCACCTCACCGCATTACCACACAGCGGTGACCGTGTTCGGCGGCGGTGCCGTCCAGATGGGTCATTGCCTGGTGTACATGGACAGCTGGGACGCCGAGCAGGCGCTGACGCTGGTGGAGCGGCACCGGGTGACCAACACGCACATGGTGCCGACGCAGTTCAAGCGGCTGCTGTCGCTGCCGGAGGAAACCCGGCGGCGCTACGACCTGTCGTCCATGCGGTGGCTGCTGCACGCGGCGGCTCCCTGCCCGGCCGGCATCAAGCAGGCGATGCTCGACTGGTGGGGACCATGCGTATTCGAGTACTACGCCGCCACCGAGGGCGGGGGCACGATCGCCAGCCCGCAGGACTGGCTGGCCCGGCCGGGCACGGTCGGCAAGCCATGGCCCATCAGCGAGGTCATAGTTATCGACGACGACGGGAACCCCTGCCTCCCCGGGGTCCCTGGCACCGTCTACATGCGGATGGCGCTGCAAGATTTCGTCTACAAGGGTGATCCGGCGAAGACCGAGGCGGGCCGGCTGCGCGGCCACTTCACCGTCGGCGACATCGGTTATCTCGACAGCGACGGCTTCCTGTTCCTGTGCGACCGCAAGTCCGACATGATCATTTCCGGCGGGGCGAACATCTACCCGGCTGAGGTCGAGGCAGAGATCATCATGCATCCCCTGGTCGCCGACGTGGCCGTCTTCGGCATCCCCGATGACGACTGGGGGGAATTGGTCAAGGCCGTGATCCAGCCGGCCGAGGGGACCGGTGGCAGCCCGGAGCTTGCGGCGCAGATCCTCGCCTCGCTGGAGGGCCGCCTGTCCCGGATGAAGTGGCCCCGGTCGATCGATTTCATCAGCGAGATGCCCCGCGACCCGAGTGGCAAGCTGCTCAAGCGCCGGCTGCGTGACCCCTACTGGCAGGACCGCGCCACCGCCATCTGAGCACGGGGCCAGCCTGCCGCCAGCGATGCCTGGTGGGCCGGCGCCCCGGGCAGGACAGGTGGCCAGGCGCTCCGATGTGCCTGGCGATGCCAGCTGCGGCAGCCCACCAGGATGGCAAACAGCCAGTGTGCCGGCAGATCGTTGTCACCGGCCTCGATCGACTGGGGCGCAGTACGGTCCTGCCCCGGGCCGGCTGGACCGTAGTCGGCGCGGGCGACCACGTTTCCGGACGGATCGCTCAGCTGGCCGGCGCCGGACGGGGCCGGTGCCGGACGGGGCCGGCGTGTAGAACATGGGGCTGCGCCGGCGGATCCGGGCCACATCGCCTGGGCTGAGCGAACGGTCGATGAACCGGTCGTTCAGGCGGCCTGCGGGCCCGCCGAACTGGGTGAATATGAAGAGCGTCCAGGTTTCCCCGCCCCACGGATGCCGGGAAGCTGACCGGGTGTGGCCTTGCTGCCCGGGTGGTTTCCCCGGCCCCGCGCCGGCCGGGAAGCTGACAGGTCGTGGCTTACTGCGCGGGCGTGCCTGCGGCGGCGGCGGTGAAGGCATCGAGCAGCAGGCTCACCGCGGGGGGATCAGGTGGCCGGCCGTAGGTGACGGCGAGGACCTGGCGGTACGCACCTGGCAATGGCTGGGCGTCGACGCCGGGGTGACGGGCCGCCCGCAGGTCCAGGCCAGGCAGGACGGTGACACCCACCCCTGCCGCGGCGAGTGCCTGGGCGGCGACATGGTCGTCGGTGGTGACAGCGATCTTCGGCGTGAAGCCGGCTCGCCCGCACAGCCAGAGCAGGTGGTCCCGGCAGTGCTCGCAGCCGGCGATCCAGTGACTGTGGGCATAGGCGGCCAGGCCGGGCGGGCCGGGCCCGGCGGCAGCGCCGCCTGCCTGGCTGACCAGGTAGGTCGGCTCCTCGAGGAGCAGGCGGGCCCGCATCCCGTCCCATGCGTCGCCGGATGGGCGGGCCGGATCTCCATCCCGCAACTGCCGGAAGACGAGCGCGATGTCCACGTGACCGGACCGCAGCACCCGCATCGCCTCCGGCGGCTCTGCCTCGGTGAGGGCCATGTCGAGGCCGGGATGAACCGCCGCCAGCCGGGCCAGCGCGATGGGCACGATAGTCGCCAGCGCCGAACCAAAGGCCGCCACCCGGACCCGCTCACCGCAGTGCCCCACATGGACGGCCAGTTCATGCTCGGCTGCGTCGAGCCTGCCCAGGATCTCCTCGGCCCGCCCGGCGAGCAGCCGGCCGGCCTCGGTCAACGCGATGCCCCGGCCGGATCGCTCAGTGAGCTGGGCACCAGTTTCTGCTTCCAGCCGGGCCAGATGGTGGCTGACGGAGGGCTGGGCGTAGTTGAGTGCCCGGGCCGCGGCGGTTACCGATCCATGCTGGGCCACCGCGACCAGGACGCGTAGCCGGGTCACGTCCAGCATGCTGCAATGATAGATCGCCCCGATGCATCGGCCAGGAGCCGCGATGGCATCTATCGGGGCGGCTGGCGGCCTTCCAGCAGCGGCGCCGCCGGGTCCATGCGCGCCCCGCCGGGCCCGCCGGGATGCGTCGCCTGGCTGCTGCGCCGCCAGGCGACGCCGGACAGGACCTCCAGCACGACCCGGTTGGCCAGGAAGGCGGTGATCTCGGCATGGTCATAGGGGGGTGCGACCTCGACCACGTCCATTCCCGCGAGCGGCATCTCCATCGCGATCCGGCGCACCGCGTCCAGCAACTGGCGGGTGGTGAGCCCACCGGGTTCGGGGGTGCCGGTGCCAGGCGCCATGCCCGGGTCCACGACGTCCACATCCACCGAGAGAAACACCGCGTCGCAGTCGTCGGTGGCGATCGTGAATGCCTCGGTCAGGCATGCGTCCAGGCCCCGTGCCACCACCTCGGTCATCTCATAGCTGCGCATGCCGCGCCCGGCCATCCAGTCCAGCGTCTCCGGTTCGGGCCAGTAGCCCCGCAGCCCGATCTGCAGGAAGCGGTCACCGCGGACCGCGCCGGACTCGATGAGGCGGCGCATCGGCGTCCCGTGCCCGTACAGCGAGCCGAACTGGGTGTCACCGGTGTCGGCGTGGGCGTCGAAGTGGATGACCGACAGCCGCCCCCACCCCACGTGGCGCGCCACCCCGGTCGCGTCGGGCAACGCGATCGTGTGGTCGCCCCCGAGGATGACCGGCAGCGCACCCGCCTGGCATGCCTGCTGGACGGCCTCCTCCAGCCTGCGCAGGGACAGTTCGATGTCGCCTGAGGGCATCTCGACATCGCCCGCGTCGGCGACCCGCAGGTCGGTCAGCGGGTCGACGCCCAGCGCGAGGTGCGGCCGGGACCCGTCATGAGGCAGGTAGTCGGTGAAGCGGATCGCCTGCGGACCGAACCTGGCCCCGGGCCGGTGCGACGTGCCGCCGTCGAACGGGGCGCCGATGATGAGCACATCGGTCCCCACCCAGCTGCCGGGCTCGGTGAGGTCCGCTTTCGGCACGCCGAGGAAGGTGGCGTCGGGCCCGTACATGTTGCCCATCCGCGCCATCGCCCCTCCCGCCATCACCTGTCACACCAGTATGCCCCGGCCATGATGGTGGACCCCGAGGGTTTGGTGGGCTGGGGTGGCGACCGATGTGATCCGCAGCGAGATGCGGGCCAGCGGTGCGGGCAGCCACCAGTTGGCCTTGCCGGGCAGTTCCTTGACCGCGATGGGCGCCGACCGGAACATCACAGTCAGCAGCAGCATGGATGCCGCAACTACCACCCCGATCAGCCACGGTAGGCGCTGCCCGACGAGGTCGTCGCCCGGCCCGCGCTGACCGCGGGCGCGGACGGCGGGGGAGGTGATGGGGGCCGGGGAGCGGATGGCCAGGGTGAGCGTGTCGCCCGACTGCCGCTGGAAGTGCTGGTTGAGCAGAGCCTGACCGGGGTCACTGCCGCCGGAATTGTCCTGCGCAGAAGCCCCGTAGCAGGTCCACAGCGTGATCGGGCAGGCCACCCCGCCGAGCCAGGCGAGCAGGGTCAGCCAGCGGTGCCGGTAACAGGCGCGGCCGACCGAGCGATCAGCCCGGGGCCGGTACCGGCGGTCCGGGCGAGAAGTGAGTTCGGCATGGTGATCTCCCACGAGCCGAGGAGTGACTGGTCGCTTCGATGCTCGCGGGATCGGGCCTGCGGGACGTCGTACGCAGGAAGGCACTCGGCGGAGCCCGCTACTCGCCGGGAGTACTCCGTGCGAAGTAGTGCACCGGGTCAGGGCTGGCCGGGCAGGCCGAATGGCTGGTGGTCCTGGTGGCACACGGTCCCGGGAGGTGGCAGGGCGCCGCTCACGAAGTAGTCAGACTCGTACCGGTTGATGCAGGCGCTCGGGTTGAGCAGGGCCGTGTGCCCGTATCCCTGCTCAGTGAGCAGGCGGCCCCGGGCCAGTTCCCTCGTCAGTGCCCCCGCGCCCCAGTAGGGCGTGGCCGGGTCGTAGCGGGTGCCCACCACCAGGATGGGGTTGCTGGTCCAGGTGTTCCACGCCGAGTTGCCGTTGGTGGGCGAGGTGGAGCCGGCCCGGGCCGCGAAGCTGCCCGGGTGCTGGCCGGAGGAGACGATCGAGCTGGCCGCCCCGCTGGTGGCCCAGCCGGAGAAGGTGCCGGTGCCTCACCCGGAGGGTCGCCGGACAGTGATATGGCCGCCGCAAATGGCGGCGGCAACACAGGCCGGCCTTGGTGTCAAGTATGTGAACGCCAGAACTGCCACACATGTGTGTGTGGGGATGGCCTGGGATGGGTGGCCCCGGATGCGAGTGGGGGGTGGCCCGGATCCCGGCCCACCCCCCATCAGCCATGCGTGTTACCGGTGGATAGTCCAGGTGAAACTGGCCGACCCCGCGGCGCCGGTGGTGTCAGTCGCCGTCACCGTGACGCTGTAGGTGTGCACCCGGGTGGGGGTGCCGCTGATCAGACCGGTCGAGGAGCTGATGGACAGGCCGGCCGGGAGCCCGGTGGCGCTGTAGGTGAGCGTCTGCCCGGAAGCCGAGTCGCTCGCCTGGATCTGCAGGCTCACCTTGGTTTTCCGCTTCGTGCTCTGGTTGCCGGGGTTGGTGACCGTCACCGTGTTGCCCCCGCCGCCGCTGCCGTTGCTGACGATGGGGTGGCTGGCCTCGCAGGCCCCGGCGCCGCTGTTGCCGTCGTTGGCCCAGGTGGTCTGCATGGCGAAGGTGCCGGTGGAGGTGGTCAGGTTGAACGCCCCGCCGCTGGTGCCGGGAGAGATCCAGGCGCACTTGTCGCCGTTCTCCGCACCGGAGGAGTCGGTCCAGCCGCCTGCCGGGTTCTGGTCGGTGATGGTCTCGGCGTACTC
>DPMS01000295.1 GCA_003541285.1 Actinomycetota bacterium | reverse complement strand
TGCTGTGCGCCCCGTCTCCGCGCGAACTGGCCAGCAAGCTCGACAGTCTGTACTCCACGCCCGAGCGGGAACATGACAGGACCCGCACGGGTGCGGCGCCATGGGACGCCCAGCGGCCGGTCGCGCCTCGAGGCCAAAGGTTGCGTACCCCGGGGTACATCCCACGTGTGGGGGCGCTCAGCCGGCAGGAGTGCTGAACGGCCTCCTGCGAGTGAATGCGCGAGTGCCGACTGACGGTCGGCTTCATCACGGAACGTGACTGCGGCCCCGAGAGCAGGTGTGCAATATCCGCCGTTCTGCGTGCTCTGCTGGGGTCTGTCCAGGTAGCCGGCCGGATGCAGATGGAGCAATATGCGCTGTTGATCTATGATCAGCGTCAGCCGGGCTGCGGAGTGCGGAAGGGTAGTGTCACGACGCTATCCTCACCGATTGTTCTCGGGCGGGGGCGTCGCGGGCGCGTGGGCGGCAAACTGGATGCTGGTCAGGCTGCAAGCCAATCAGGGGGTCTGACGGAGTGCATACGCGACCGCGTCAGCGGCTGTGAGGGAGCGGCCTGCTTGCCAGGAGGCACGCCATCGCTTTGGGTCGGCATCTCGCTCGGCTTCGCGCAGGAACCGGCTTGTGATGGTGAGGTCAGGCAACTGGCTGGCAGCGATTGTCTCCCTGATCGCTGCCGCGGCGCCTGCGAGGGTGGCGGCGCGGCCGGGGTCTGACCGTGCCGCGGCTACCGCGGCCAGGGTTTCCAGTCCGTCCGCGATTCCCTGCCGCTCCGCGTGGCTGGCAAACTCGGCCAGCGCGTTGTGGGCGAGCGCGCTGGCCCGCTCGACGTCTCCCTGTGCCAGGGCGGCTTGTGCGCGCTGGTTGGTCCCGCGGGCGGCGAAGACGTCATCGCCCAGCTGGCGGTAGATGCGGAGCCCGGCCGCGAAGGCCGCGTCTGCGTCGCCGGGGCGGCCGACGTGGAGCAGTACCGCGCCGAGGTTTAGTTGCGAGGTGGCCAGCTGCCAGCTCGGGCCGAGGCGCTGGCAGATCTTGACGCACTCGCCGAAGGCATCTAGCGCGTCCTGGTAGCGGCCCTGGCCCACGGCGGCGAACCCCGCGGTGGTGAGTGCGTTACGGGTGTCCATCGGGTCTTCGCTGTTCCGGGCCAGGTCCATGGCCTCGGAGGCCAGCGCGGCCAGCCGCTGGTAGTCGCCCTGCGGGAAGGCCAGGGCGGCTGCGGCCCGGAGCGCCTGCGCCCGCAGCGAAGCCGGTGCGTCGCCGGCCAGGGTGAGCGCGGCGTCGGTCCAGCGCCGGCCTTCGGTGAACTCTCCGAGCTGCCGCCAGTAGCGCCACAGGGCCGCGCTGTACCTGAGCGCCAGCACGGTCTTGCCGCGCTCAGTGGCCCAGGCCATGGCGTGGCGGAAGTTGCCGCGCTCGGCGTCCAGGCGCCGGAACCAGTCCTGGTGCCCCGCGCGGGCCAGGTTGGGCTCGGCTTCCTCCGCGAGGGCCAGGTAGTAGAGCGCGTGCCGCTGACTTACCTGGTCTGCTTCGCCTGACTGGGCGAGCTGAGCGGCTGCGTACTCGCGGACGACGTCCAGCATGTCGTAGCGGCCCTGTGGATGAGTGTGGTCGAGTATGACCAGGTTCTGGTCGAGCAGGGCGCTGATTCCCTCCAGGACGTCTGCGGTTTCGCCGGTGCCGCCGCACACGGCCTCGGCCGACGCCAGGTCCCAGCCGCCGGAGAACACCGAGAGGCGGCGGAAGAGCCTCGCCTGGAGCGGGCCGAGCAGGTCGTGGCTCCATGCCACCGTGTCGCGGATCGTGCGCTGGCGCCGCGGCAGGTCCAGCGTGCCGCCGACCAGCAGCCGGAGCCGGTCGGTGAGCTGTTCGGCCATTGCGGCCAGCGGCAGGTGGCGGACCCGGGCGGCCGCGAGTTCGATCGCCAGCGGCAGGCCATCCAGCTTGCGGCAGATCTCCCCGGCCAGCGCGGCGGCTGGGGCGTCAAGTGGCAGGTCCGGCCTGACCGCCAGCGCTCGTTCCCAGAACAGTGCGGTCGCCGGCCACTCCGCAAGACGCTGCGGGGTAACCTCATCGGTCTCGGCGGGCACCCGCAGCGGCGGGACCGGGTAGTGCTGCTCGCCGCGCAGCCGCAGCGCGCTGCGGCTGGTGATCAGGAAGGTGGTCGCCGGGCAGCCGAGCATGGCTGCGTACACCTGCGGCGCGGCCGCCGTCAGGTGCTCAAATGTGTCCAGCACGATCAGCGCCCGCCTGCCCGCGAGCCTTTTTGCCAGCAGTGCCTGCAGGTCGGTTCCGGTTTCGGGGACTCCGATCGCCTTGGCCACCTCCGGCACGACCAGCGCGGCGTCTCTGACCTCGCCGAGGCTGACGAAGTAGACGCCGCCGCTAAAGGACGCTTGCACCTGCCTGGCTGCTTCGGCGGCCAGCCGGGTCTTGCCGATGCCGCCGGGGCCGGTCAGCGTCAGCAGCCGGATGCCGCGCCCGGTCAGCGCGCCGGTGATGGCTTGCAGCTCGCGTGACCGGCCCAGCAGCGGCGTCGGCACCCCGGGGAGTGTGCTGGCTGGCGGGGCCGGCGGGGCCGGCGGCTCGCCCGCCGGCCGGCCGCGCGCCAGCGCCTCGACCGTATCCCTGACCTCGCCGGCGAGGCCAAGTGCGGCGGCGAGCCGGCGGGCCGTGCCCGCGTGGACGGTCGAACGCAGCCCGCGCTCGGTGTCGCTGACAGCCCGGGTGCTGATACCCGCCCGTTCCGCCAGCTCTTCCTGGGTCATCCCCGCTGCCTGGCGCAGCCTCCGCAGCGTTTCCCCGAGCTTGTCGCCTGTCCCGGAGCCCACGGCCAGCCC
>DPMS01000291.1 GCA_003541285.1 Actinomycetota bacterium | reverse complement strand
AACGAGCGGGTGCAGCTGAATCGCCTTGCCTTCGATCAATACAGGCTCGAACGCCTGAATGCCCAGACGGTGAAGCGTCGGCGCGCGGTTCAGCAGCACCGGATGCTCGCGAATGACCTCCTCGAGCACGTCCCACACGACCGGCCTGGCGCGCTCGACCATCCGCTTGGCCGACTTGATGTTCTGCGCATGGTTGAGGTCGACAAGCCGCTTCATAACGAATGGCTTGAACAGCTCGACCGCCATCTCCTTGGGCAGGCCACACTGGTGCAGCTTGAGCTGCGGGCCGACCACGATGACCGACCGGCCGGAGTAGTCCACCCGCTTGCCGAGCAGGTTCTGCCGGAACCGGCCCTGCTTGCCCTTGAGCATGTCGGACAGGGACTTGAGCGGGCGGTTGCCCGGCCCGGTGACCGGACGGCCGCGGCGGCCGTTGTCGAACAGCGAGTCCACGGCCTCCTGGAGCATCCGCTTCTCGTTGTTGACGATGATCTCGGGCGCACCGAGGTCGAGCAGCCGCTTGAGCCGGTTGTTCCGGTTGATCACCCGGCGGTACAGGTCGTTGAGGTCGGAGGTGGCGAACCGGCCACCGTCCAGCTGCACCATCGGCCGCAGGTCCGGCGGGATCACCGGGATGCAGTCGAGCACCATCCCCATCGGGCTGTTGCGGGTGGACAGGAACGCCGAGACCACCTTCAGCCGCTTCAGCGCCCGGGCCTTGCGCTGGCCCTTGCCGGTGCGGATGGTCTCCCGCAGGTTGTTGGCCTCGGTCTCCAGGTCGAAGCTGGCCAGCCGCTCCTGGATCGCCTGCGCGCCCATGCCACCGCGGAAGTAACGGCCAAACCGGTCGCGCATCTCCCGGTAGAGGAGCTCGTCGCCTTCCAGGTCCTGGACCTTCAGGCCGCGGAACCGGTTCCAGACCTCTTCCAGCCGGTCGATCTCCCGCTGGGCGCGGTCACGGATCTGACGGCACTCCCGGTCGCTGCTTTCGCGCAGCTTGCGCCGGGCGTCGCCCTTGGCGCCCGCCGCCTCCAGCTCGGCGAGGTCGGCCTCCAGCTTGGTCTGGCGGGCCTCGATGTCGGCATCGCGCCGCTGCTCGAGCTGGCCACGCTCGACCGAGAACTTGGCCTCCAGCGACGGCAGGTCGCGGTCACGCGCCTCGTCGTCCACGTACGTGATCATGTACGCGGCGAAGTAGATGACCTTTTCCANNAGCTCGATGTGGCCCATCCGCTCCCGCCGCACCTTCGCCCGGGTGACCTCGACACCGCAGCGTTCGCAGATGATGCCCTTGAACCGGACCCGCTTGTACTTACCGCAGTAGCACTCCCAGTCCCGGGTCGGGCCGAAGATCTTCTCGCAGAAGAGCCCATCCTTCTCCGGCTTGAGCGTCCGGTAGTTGATGGTCTCGGGCTTCTTGACCTCGCCGTGTGACCACTGCCTGATGTCGTCCGCGGTGGCCAGTCCGATGCGCAGGTCGTCGAAGAAGTTAACGTCAAGCACGTGTATATCCCCTGGAATAGATCGGATCAGACCTCTTCAACGCTGCTCGGCTCACGCCGGGACAGGTCGATGCCGAGTTCCTCGGCGGCGCGGAACACATCCTCATCGGTATCGCGCATCTCGATCGCGGCACCGTCGCTGGAGAGCACCTCTACGTTGAGGCAGAGCGACTGCATCTCCTTGATCAGCACCTTGAACGATTCTGGGATGCCCGGTTCGGGAATGTTCTCGCCTTTGACGATGGCCTCGTAGACCTTCACGCGGCCGAGCACGTCGTCGGACTTGATGGTGAGCAGTTCCTGAAGCGCATAGGCGGCGCCGTATGCCTCCAGTGCCCACACCTCCATCTCACCGAACCGCTGCCCGCCGAACTGCGCCTTGCCACCCAGCGGCTGCTGGGTGATCATCGAGTACGGGCCGGTCGACCTGGCGTGGATCTTGTCATCCACCAGGTGCAGCAGCTTGAGGATGTAGATGTAGCCCACCGCGATCGGGTCCTTGAACGGCTCGCCAGTGCGGCCGTCGAACAGCCTCGCCTTACCGTTGGCGCCGACCATCCGCTCCCCGTCACGGTTGGGCAGGACGCTGCCGAGCAGCCCGGTGATCTCCTTCTCCTGGGCGCCGTCGAAGACCGGCGTGGCCACCGGGGTACCCGGCTCCGCGCCCTCAGCCCCGATCTTGCGCAGCCGCTTCTTCCACCCGGCATCCTCGCCGTCGATCTTCCAGCCCGACTGGGCGACCCAGCCGAGGTGGGTTTCGAGTACCTGGCCGACGTTCATCCGGCCCGGCACGCCGAGCGGGTTGAGCACGATGTCCACCGGCGTGCCGTCCTCAAGGAACGGCATGTCCTCGATCGGGAGGATCTTGGCGATGACGCCCTTGTTCCCGTGCCGTCCAGCCAGCTTGTCGCCGTCTGTGATCTTGCGCTTGGCAGCCACATAGACCCGCACCAGTTCGTTCACGCCAGGTGGCAGCTCGTCGCCGTCCTCCCGGGTGAACACCCGGACGCCGATGACCTTCCCGGACTCGCCGTGGGGCACCTTGAGCGAGGTGTCCCGGACCTCGCGGGCCTTCTCGCCGAAGATGGCCCGCAGCAGCCGCTCCTCCGGGGTCAGCTCGGTCTCGCCCTTCGGGGTGACCTTGCCGACCAGGATGTCCCCGGTGACCACCTCGGCGCCGATGCGGATGATGCCCCGGTCGTCAAGATCGGCCAGGACCTCGTCGGAGACGTTCGGGATGTCCCTGGTGATCTCCTCCGGGCCCAGCTTGGTGTCCCGGGCGTCGACCTCGTGTTCCTCGATGTGGATCGAGGACAGGACGTCGTCCTGGACCAGCCGCTGCGAGAGGATGATCGCATCCTCGTAGTTGTGGCCCTCCCAGGGCATGAAGGCGACCAGCAGGTTCCGGCCGAGCGCCATCTCGCCCTGGTCGGTGCACGGCCCGTCGGCGATGACCTGGCCGACCTCCACGCGCTGGCCCTCGCTCACCACCGGCTTCTGGTTGAAGCAGGTGCCCTGGTTGGACCGGCGGAACTTGGCCACCAGGTAGGTGCTGCGGGTGCCGTCGTCGTTGGCCACGGTCACGTAGTCGGCGCAGGACTCCTCCACCACTCCCGCCTTGTCGGCGACGATGACGTCACCGGCGTCGGTAGCGGCGCGGTATTCCATGCCGGTGCCCACCAGCGGGGCCTCGCTGCGCAGCAGCGGCACCGACTGCCGCTGCATGTTCGAGCCCATGAGGGCACGGTTGGCGTCGTCGTGCTCCAGGAACGGGATCATGGCGGTGGCCACCGACACCATCTGGCGCGGCGACACGTCCATGTAGTCGACCTCGTCCGGGCGGATGTAGTCGACCTCGCCGCCCTTGCGCCGGACCAGGACGCGGTCCTCCGCGAAGGCCCCGTCCGGCCCGAGCGGCGCGTTCGCCTGCGCGATGACGTGCCGATCTTCCTCGTCCGCGGTGAGGTAGTCGATCTGGCTGGTGACCTTGCCCGCCTTGACCTTGCGGTAGGGGGTCTCCACGAAGCCGAACGCGTTGACCCTGGCGTAGGAGGACAGCGACCCGATCAGCCCGATGTTCGGGCCTTCCGGCNNAGCGGGTTGGTCTGGTCCATGAACTGCGACAGCTGGCTGGTGCCGAAGAACTCCTTGATGGAGGCGACCACCGGCCGGATGTTGATGAGGGTCTGCGGCGTGATCGCCTCGACGTCCTGCGTGGTCATCCGCTCCCTGACCACGCGCTCCATCCGGGCGAGCCCGAGCCGGACCTGATTCTGGATCAGCTCGCCGACGGTGCGCAGCCGCCGGTTCCCGAAGTGATCGATGTCGTCGGTCTCGATCGGGATGATGGTGTCGCCGGCCTTCGCCTCATCCTCTCCGGCGTGCAGCCGGACCAGGTACTCGATGGTGGAGACGATGTCGTCCTCGGTGAGCGTGCCCTGGCGGACCGGCTGGCTCAGGCCGAGCTTCTTGTTGATCTTGTACCGGCCCACCTTGGCCAGGTCATACCGCTTCGGGTTGAAGTACAGGTTCTCCAGCAGTGCCTGGGCGGACTCGCGGGTCGGCGGCTCGCCGGGGCGGAGCTTGCGGTAGATGTCGAGCAGCGCATCGTCCTGGCCGGTCGTGTGGTCCTTCTCCAGGGTGGCGCGCATGGACTCGTAGCCGCCGAAGCGCTCCAGGATCCGTGCCTCGTCCCAGCCGAGCGCCTTGAGCAGCACGGTGACGCTCTGCTTGCGCTTGCGGTCGATCCGCACGCCGACGCTGTCCCGCTTGTCGATCTCGAACTCCAGCCAGGCGCCGCGGGAAGGGATCACCTTGCAGCTGTAGATGTCCTTGTCCGAGGTCTTGTCGACCTGCCGGTCGAAGTAGACGCCCGGGGACCGGACCAGCTGTGAGACGACGACACGCTCGGTGCCNNGTTGATGATGAAGGTGCCCTTCGGCGACATGAGCGGGAAGTCACCCATGAAGACCGTCTGGCTCTTGATTTCGCCGGTGCTGTTGTTGATGAACTCCGCCGTCACGAACATCGGGGCGGAGTACGTCATGTCCTTGTCCTTGCACTCCTCCACGGAGTACTTGGGCGGCTCAAAGCGATGATCCCGGAACGACAGGGACATGGTTCCCGTGAAGTCCTCGATCGGGCTGATCTCCTCGAAGATCTCTTCGAGGCCCGACTGTTCTGGAACCTCCTTGTCTCCGGCCTTCTGCGCCGCAGCCACCCGGGCAAGCCAGCGCTCGTTACCCAGCAGCCAGTCGAACGAATCGGTCTGCAAGGCTAGGAGGCCAGGAACCTCAAGTGGTTCAGAGAAACGGGCGAAGGAAACGCGGCGGGTAGCGGGACTGGTGGCCGAGGCGCTGCGCGATGCTGCCAACAGGGGTCCTTCCGAGCTTGTCGCGGACTTTCACCGCACGCACACAAAACGCCCGCGGACACGCCGCGAGGGGTT
>DPMS01000550.1 GCA_003541285.1 Actinomycetota bacterium | reverse complement strand
AAGACCTTCAGCCAGTGGGCGGTCACCGGTTTGCACTGGGCCGCGTTGTAGTTGCCGGCCTCGGCGACCTGCAACATGGCGTGGGCGACGTCTCCCGGGGCAAGGGTGAGGGTGGCCGGGTGAGCGACGGGGTTCCTGGTGGCAGCCCGGCCGAGCTGAGTCCCTGACTGCCCGGTGACGAACGAGACGCCCGGGTAGCCGAAGAGCGTGCACGGGCTGCCCGAGATGTTGGTGAAGTCGAGCGGGTAGTAGATGCTCCCGGCGGCGCCGCCGGCCTTGGCGGTGTTGACCACTACTTTCAGCGCGGCCGTGGCGCAGGCGGTGACGGCAGCGCTTGAGCTCGCGGTCGCGGCGGGTGATGCGGCGGTGCTCTGGGCCGGTGACGAACTGGCCCGCGTGGCCCCGCCGGAGGGGCCGCTGGTGGTCGTCCCGCACGCGGCCAGCAGGGCGGCGGTGCAGAGCAGGCCTGCCGTGGCGCCGCCGCGCCGGGCAGCGGTGGCGGATGGTCTCATCTCAGAATCTCCCCAGTTCTGGCGAAAGCCGTTGGCGGCCCCGGCGACCTGCACCGTAACCTGTGGCGGCTGTTATGACGCGGCGAAGGCCAGCCTAGCCCGGTAAGCGATCTATTACTGGCTGTAGCCAGGGATTCCGGTGCCGTGCCGGACGACGCGGACGGTCAGGTTCCCGCCGCTGCCCGTGCGGGCAGTTCTGGACGCCGCCGGCCTTGACGGCGAGCACCTTGGGGAAACCGTCCGGGGCGCATGTGGTCTAGGAGATGGTGGAGAACTGAAGTTCGTAGTACGTCCGGGTGGCGCGAGTGGGCGATAGCGCCTGAGATGCCCGGCTTGCAGGCAACATGGCGACACATACGGGATCTTTGCCTGGTGGTGACGTTGCAGGCATGAGCATGCCCGCCCACTGGCAGGGCCCGGCACTGGGTTACCGGTAAGAATGCGGTTACTGGCTGAAGCCGGGGATCCCCACGCCCCGCCGGACGACACGCACATGCAGCACGCTCTGGCTGGGACATGCTTCGAAAGAGAAGCCGACCAGGGCTGCCCTCTTGGTTCCCGGAGGATAGACCTGGAGCGCGTCAGCGGTCACCGGGCTGCCGCATACGTTGCCGGCCTCCACGATGCCCAGCACCGCGTGCACGGTCGCGCCGGGGCGCAACGTCAGGGCCGTCGGCGTGAACATGGTGTCGTGAATGGACACCGGCCCCACCCGGTGACCGTTACGGAATGCCCAGATCCGTGGGTACCCCTCCAGGGAGCACGTGGCGTGCGAGGTGTTGGAGAACTGGAGTTCGTAGAAGATGGTGCCGGCGGCACCGCTGCCAGGAACACCCAGCCAGACCGTCAGCTGCCTGGTGGCGCAGGCCGGGACGGCCAGCCTGGCCGCCTGGTGCTGGGCGGCCGCCGGACTGGCGCTGAGCGCGGTGGCACTGAGCGCGGTGGCACTGAGCAGGGTGGCACTGAGCAGGGTGGCGCCGGCGAGGGCGATCGCCGCCCGCCCGATAGCAGGTCGTTTCATGATGATCCCCCTGATGACATCCCCGGTAACCGGGTACGGGCGGTATCTACCGCTACGTGCCGGAGCGGGGCTGCGACGATAGCGTGTTGATACCCGATTCAGCGGAGTACGCATGATGCCCCAGGGGTCAACCTTCACCACCCGGCCGCAGCTGGCAGGCACGTTCGGCATGGTCGCGTCCACCCACTGGCTCGCCTCCGCGGCCGGGATGGCCGTACTGGAAAAGGGCGGGAACGCCTTCGATGCCGCGGTGGCGGCGGGCCTGGTGCTGCAGGTCGTGGAGCCGCACCTGAACGGGCCGGGCGGGGAGGTGCCGATCATCGGCTATGACGCCGGCCAGGGTGAGGTCTTCGTGCTGGATGGCCAGGGGCCCGCGCCGCAGGCCGCCACGCTGGAGGCCTTCGCCGGTCTCGGGCGGGCCCTGGTGCCCGGCAGCGGGCTGCTCGCCGCCTGTGTGCCCGCCGCCTTCGGCGCCTGGATGCTGCTGCTGGCCGCACATGGCCGGCTGCGGCTGCGCGAGGTGATGGAGCATGCGATCGGGTACGCCCAGGATGGTTACCCGGTAGTGCCCGGCATCAGCGCCGGCATCGCCTCGGTGGCCGACGCGTTCGCTGCGCACTGGCCGACCTCCGCGCAGGTCTACCTGGCGGACGGGGTGCCAGCCCCGGGCACGCGTTTTGCCAATCCTGTTCTCGCCGCGACCTACCGGCGGATCCTCGACGAGGCGGAGGCGGCGGGGCCGGGCAGGGAGGCGCAGATCGAGGCGGCCCGGCGCACCTTCTACCAGGGGTTCGTGGCCGAGGCCATCGGGGACTATCTGGCCGGTGCTGAGGTGATGGACGTCACCGGTGAGCGTCACCGGGGCCTGCTGACGGCCGGTGACCTGGCCAGCTGGCAGGCGAGCGCCGAGGCGCCGGTCACCCTGGACTACGCCGGGCTGACCGTGTGCAAGACGCAGCCCTGGGGGCAGGGGCCGGTGTTCCTGCAGCAACTGGCCCTGCTGGACGGCTCCGGCCTGGCCAGGATGGAGCCGGGCGGGGTGGAGTACATCCACACCGTGGTGGAATGCGCCAAGCTGGCGTTCGCTGACCGGGAGGCCTGGTACGCCGACCCGCGGTTCGCCGACGTGCCGCTGGCTGCCCTGCTGTCAGCGCAGTACGCGGCGCAGCGCCGGGCACTGGTCGGGCCGTCGGCGTCCGGCGAACTGCGGCCGGGCAGCCCGGGCGGCCAGCAGCCGCGGTTGCCCGGTTTTGCGACTGCGGTGCCACCGGCGCTGGCGGTCTCGGCCGGCTGGGCGGGGGAGCCCACGGTGCAGGCCAGCACCGTGCAG
>DPMS01000813.1 GCA_003541285.1 Actinomycetota bacterium | reverse complement strand
GCGGCCCGTATCGCGCGGACGGCTTCCAGCCGGGCGGTGACCCGGGCGCCGGCCCGTTCGGTGAACCCGTCCGCCTCGGCGTCGGCGGTCTGCCAGCCGATCCCGGCTGCGGCGGCGTGATCGGCGAGTTCAGCTGCGGTCCGCGAGACCGCCGACTCCAGGTCGGCGAGTACCGCCGCGGCTTGTTCCAGGTCGGCGCGGCCACGGGCGGTCGCCGCGCTGCGCCGGGCGAGTTCCGCGGCGGCATCGGCGGCGGTCTGCTCGTTGGTGCGAACGAGACGTTCCAGGTCGGCGAGTTGCTCGACCGCCTTGTAGGCGCTGCTGGACTTGAGCTGGTCGCAGCGGGCACGCAATCCGGCGAGCGCGTTCTCGGCCTCCTGCCAGCGGGCCTGCGCCTGCGCCTGCTCGGTCTCGGCGCTCGCCAGGGCCGTGATGTCGCTGGCGAGCTCGGTGCGCCGCTGCGCACTGGTCTCGCGACGCCGGGTGAGCGCGTCGGCGGCCGACCGGGCGTGGGTGCGCAGATAGGTGGTGTAGGAGGCGAGGAAGGTGCGGGTAGCCTCGTCGGCGGCCGTCAGCCCCTCCAGTGTGATGGCGACCGCCTCCATGTCGTCGAACGAGCGGGCCGCCTCGGCGATCAGGTCGTCGTCGACCGGGCGCAGCCCGTCGGTGAGCGTGTCCGACAACTTCGCCGGGTCGAGGTTCTTGGCCAGCTGCGGCCGCCGCAGCGTCAGGATCAGGGTGAGCAGCTGTTCGTAGCGTTCCCGGCCAAGGCCGAACAAGCGCTGGTCGATGGCGGCTCGGTAATCGGTGGGGGAGGCGTGCAGACTCGGCTCCCCGATCTCCTCGGCGAGCTGCCTCCTGGTCATGGGCCGGTCGTCGCCGGTGATGAGCGAGAAGTCCTCGCCGACCCGGCCGTCGGCGACGAAGTGCCAGCGGACCGGGGCGTCGCGGTGCTTCTGGGCGTGCAGGCCGACGCCGATGGTGACGGCCTCGCCGGTGCCGCGATGCCGCAGCTCCAGCCATACATAGCCGACTGCGTTCTCGCCGCCGCGGAACAGGAGGTTGGACTTCATGGTCCGGTCCTCGGCGGCGAACGGGTTCAGCCGCTTCGGGTCGATCCGGCCATCCAGCACGAACGGGAACAGAACCTCAAGAGCCTTGGTCTTCCCCGAGCCGTTCGGGCCACGCAGGACCAGCCAGCCGCCGGCGAAGCAGAACTCCTCGTCCCGGTAGTCCCACATGTTGATGATCCCGGCCCGGGTGGGTTGGAAGCGGTTCATGCGGAGCCTTCCTTCGCCGTCATCCTCGTGTCCTGCCGCCGGTGTCACCACCCGGCCGGTGGGGGGTTCTTGATCTGCGCGGTGACGCTGCGGTACCGGGCCAGCAGCGGTAGCACCAGCACACCACCGTCCACCCTCGCCACCAGGCCCACCGAGGCAAGCAGCGTGACCGCCTCGGCCAGCAGGCGCCCTGGGTCGGCGGCCTGTTTCTCCGCCATGCCGGCGCCGAAGTCCTCGACCAGCTTCCGCAGCTCGGTGCGCAGCCACACGTCGCTGAGGAACGGGTAGGCGACGTCGGCAGCATCGTCGGCCTCCGCTGATCCGGAATCGGTCCCGGCCGCCGGCCCGGAGCCGCCAGTCTCCGGCCGCCATGCCTGTTCGGCGAGCAAGCCGGCGACGCGGCCCCGGTCCGGCAGGGCCGCGTCGATCCTCCGGGCCGCCTCGGTGAGCCGTTCCGCGGCGGTGGCCGCAGGCAGCCGTTCGATCTTGGAACTGTGGTGTCGCAGGTAGCCGGCGATCCGCGCGCACAGCAGCAGCGCGGCCTGCGCGACGGTGCCGGCCGACGGGAACGCCACGTCGGTGAACCGCTGCCCGGCACTGACCAGCGCCACGCCTTCGGCCCGCCGCTCCAGGCCGAGGCCGGTGAGCCGCTCGACGTCCTCGGCCAGGCTCGCCGAGCGGAGCTGGCCGCGCAGTTCCCCATCGACGTCGGCGTAGTAGACGACCGGATGCTCCAGGACGAGCCGCCGGGCATGCCGCGCGTTCCCGCGCCGCCGCGCCTCCCGGCCCTGGGCCGGCGCGGAGCCGCCGCCGGGGCCGTCCAGCAGCTCGGTGACCGAGTTCAGGTGCTGCAGCACCCGGCTCGGCGCGTAGATGGCGCCGACCACCTCGCGGTCGATGTCGTACAGCGCCTCGGCGCGCTCGGGGTCGTTGACCCACTCGATGGCTGAGCCGTCGGCCATCCGCAGGGCGCCGCGCGCCTCCAGCCAGGCGACCGCGTCCACGAACGCGTCCCGGTCGGGTTTGCGGCCGGTGTCCATGCCCACGCCGTCGATGCGCCCGGCGTCGGCGGCGACCGCGTCGGCCAGCTCGCTGAGTGCGATCTGGGCGCCGGAGCGGCCCAGCGCGGACAAGGCCAGCACCAGGTAGGCGTAGCGGCGGCGGTCGAACGGCCGCCGCGCGCGGGTGACCGCCGGCCGGGTGCCGTCCAGCGTGTCCTGCACCCGGCGCAGCCGGATGGTGTCGCCGCTGCTCAGCAGCGTGTAGCCGAGGACCTCGCCGAAGTCGGTCCGCAGTTGCCTCACCCACTTGCGCACGAGGGGGAGCGCTGACTTGTCCGGATATGACGCGGTGATCAGTGGGTGGCGCAGCACCAGCCGTGCCGCCTTCTGATATTCGGCCAGCTCGAGCGAGCCGACGTCCGCGGCGACCCTCATCCGGCGACGTCCACTGCCAGGCCATCCAGATGCAGGCGGCCGTGGACCGTGTGCACGGTAGTGGATCCCGGCGCAGGCCGCAGCGTGAGCCGCACCCCGTGCGCGGACCCGCTCGCCGTCCGGCTGACCGGGACCCGCGCCGACAGCGCCACGTCCAGCAGGCCGAGCAGCGCCCGAGTCTCCGGCTCGTCCAGCACCCTGCCGTAGACACCGTCACCGGCCAGCGTCGCCGCTGCGGTGCGGCGTTCCGCGGTCGCCTTCAGCTGCTCGGCGCGCAGCCGNNGCCTGGAACAGCGCGTGGGCGTCGTCGTCGGACGGGCAGGCGGTGAACCATGCCGCCAGATGGCGCAGCTGGCTCTCCCGGCTCACCCCGCCCCGGCGTGACTCGGTGACCCGGCGCAGCAGCGCCGTGACGTTGGCGATCGCGGTGACCGTGGCGTCTTGCAGGCGTTCGGCCTCGCTGTGCTGGCCGGTGCCGAACCACTGCACCAGGCCACCCCAGCGCGCCCGCCAGTCCGCGACCCGTTCCTCGGCACCGCGGAACAAGGACCCGTCGGCCTCCGCGGCCAGCTGGGCGAGGCGCTCGGTGCCGGCGGCCTCCACCTCGGCGACGGCGGCGGCCAGCAGCGGTGCGAACCGGGTCAGCTCGGAGTGGAACTCCCGCATGTGGGTGAGCAGCGCGTCCTTGTGCGAGAGGAACACTTCGGGCCGGGTGTCGTTGGTGCGCGCCAGGTCCCCCAGCATCAGGTAGAACCGGGCGGCGCGCTGTGCCATGTCGGCAAGCACGCCGTCCAGCCGGGACAGCTTCCGGTACACCTCCGCGGCGTCTGAAGACCGCACCGCCCCGGCGAGCGCCCGCAGGTCGGCCAGGATGTCGGGGAACACGAGGCGGGATAGCTGGGCGTCTTCCAGACTGGCCGTCAGGACCTCTTCGACGGCCCGGAAGGCCCGGTATCCGGCCTGGGTGAACTGGTAGACGTAGTGGCGGTTGCGGTACTCGGCGAGGTTCGCGGCGCGGGTGCCGTCGTAGGAGCGGTCCAGCACCTGCCATTCGGCGAGGGCATCCAGCAGCACCTGCACGTCGCCGACGGTGGCCGCCTCCGGCTGCTCGGCGGCTAGCTGGCCGAGTACGGCGCAGGCGTCGGACGCGTGCATCAGCACCTGGTAGTTGGCTCTGGCCCGGTCGAAGGCGCGCAGCAGCCACAGGTACTCATGGCGTTTCTCGGCGGCCGCGAAGTGGAACAGCCGCAGCCGGTCGTCGAGGGTGAACGCGTCGATGCCGAATGCATCCCCGCCCGCGGCGACACCGGGAACAGGGATGGGGAGGGCAGGTTCGCTTCCGGTCACGGGTGCTGATCATCTCGGTGGTCAGGGGTATTGCGGTGGAACGGCCGGGCCGACGCGATGGCTAGTCTGCCGGATCGCCGCGGCGGATGCGAACCGGCACGCCGCCCCGGCGGCCCGCATTCGGGTCAATCCGCTGGCCGCTCGCCACACCGCGCAAGCCCGTGCAGCGATTGCAGCACCGTCAGCGCGGCGCCGCGGCTCAGGTCCTCGTGGTGGCGCTCGTTGCGCGGCGTGCGCAGGCAGCCGTAGCAGGACGTCTCCAGGCCGCAGTCACACGACGCCACCCGCCGCAGCGCGGTGGCGATCACCGTGTCGAGCGCGCCGGCGATCCGCAGCACGCTGCCCGCCCCGCCCGGCACGGTGTCGAACAGCACCAGGCCGCTACGGCCGTCCGCGCCGGAGTGCACCACCCCGTCGATGTCGGCACGGCTGATCTCCAGCCCGTCGGCGCCACCCTCCAGCACCGCGTACAGGAGGGAGTGCCACTGCGCCCGGGTGTCCAGGCCGGGAGCGTCGAGGCGCAGCCGCAGGATGTCCGTCTCATAGGTGTGCGCGAGCGAGCGCCAGCGCAGCGGCCCCGTGCACGGCTTGCCACGCAGCGGGTTGACGTGCGACGTGGCGGGCCGGCCGTGGTTGGGCGCGCCCCAGCCACACCAGTCACAGATCAAGAACCCGGCGCCGCCCGGACCCTCGGCCAGCGCCACGAGCCGGCCGCGCGCGCCGGAGTGGCACCACGCCAGCGCGCCCGTCCGGGCCTGCCAGCGGATCTCGGCGAGTTCGTCACCGAGCGACACCACGTGCACGGCGCCGTTCCATGATCGCTGCGGCGGCACATTGCTGGGCTTGCCGGTGCGGGGGTCGGCGACAAAGCCGAACTCCGGCACGCAGTACTCGCGGACCGGGCCGTCGGCGGGCCGCCCGCACGCGGAGCAGGCCGGTTCCAGGCCGGCACCGCCCTCCCGGTAGTGCTGGCAGCCCCGGCACACCGTGTAGCTGCGGGTGATCAGCTCCCGGCCGGGGAGCCGGTAGATGCCTCCGCAGCGCCACAGCACCCCGCCGGCGATCAGCTCCGAGCCCGGCGCGTATTCGTGGATCGCCACCGACAGGTCCCGGTTCAGCTCCAGCCGGGCACCGACCTGGCTGTCGCAGTGCGCGGTGCGCAGCTCGACCGTGTCCACCGGGAACCCGTACTTCGGCAGGACGTTCCGGTTGGCAAGGTAGCCAATCAGCGACCGCCGCGTGATGGTGGCGATGCTGCGCTCGAACCGGGCCGCCAGGTCGCTGCGCCGGGATTCGAAGGCCTCCGCGCGGCGCTCCTCGAACATCGCCACATCGTGGGCGAGCTCGGCGCGGACCTGTTCCAGCAGCCCACACAGCTGCTCCACCCAGCTTCCGTCGGCCAGGCCGATCTGCGGCCAGGCCGACTCCGGGAGCACGGCGCGCAGCGCCGTGCCGACCTCGGCGGGTACCGGGGTGAGGTAGCCGCGGACCGCGTTGCAGGGCGGCTCGCCGCCGCCGGCGGGCAGGAAGAAATCCCCGGCGGTCTTCCACTCCCGGCCCGCGTTGTCCTTGGCGTCGCGGAAGAAGGCGGCGAGCGCCACCGAGTGCGCGTGCCGCCGGTCGATGCGGGGATTTCCCAGCGGCACGTAGGGGGCGCGGACCTGCCCGGTCAGCATCGACTCCGGCGCCTGGTAGCGAGACAGATCGTGGGAGCGGCGCTGGGCATAGGTGAGCACCAGCGCCGCGGTGCCGCTGCGGCGCCCAGCCCGCCCGGCCCGCTGGATGTAGTTGGCGGTGGTGGGCGGCATGTTCCGCAGCAGCACCGCGGAAAGCGCTCCGACGTCGACGCCGAGCTCGAACGTGGTGGAGCAGCTCAGCACGTTGACCTCACCGGCGAGGAATCGCTGCTGGATGTCGGAGGCCTCCAGGCCGGTCCACTGCGCGGTGTGCTCGCGGGCGACCAGCGGCACCGGCGCGGTCTGCCGGTACAGGGCGCGGTAGTGGCCGTCGTCGTCGGCGCGGCCGGCGACCAGCTCACCGGTGCAGCCCAGGGTCGGGCACACCCCGCGCAGCGCGGCCGTGGTGACCCGCCGGCACAGTGAACACCGCCATAGGTCACTGCCGCCGGGAGAAAGCGTGAGCCAGGTGTGATCGACCTGATGCACCTGGCCCAGCCTGGGCAGCGCCGCCGCGTGCAGCCAGCCGTCCTCTGCCGCGCACAGCGCCCGCCAGCAGCCGGCCAGCACGTCGCGCGCGTCCACCCGGGACCCGGGCTCGCCCACGGCGGCCAGCAGCCGGCGCAGGTAGTCGAGCCGCTTGTTGACGCCGCGGGTGGGCAGCCAGCTAAGCACCCTGAGCCTCGCCTCGGCGCCGTCGCCGCGGACGTAGATCGGGCCGCGCCGCGGGTCGAACATCTCGTCGGCCGGGTCGACCTCCTCCGGCATCGTGAGCGCGCCCTGCAGCCGCACCGTGCGGAGCAGCTCGGTGAGCAGCAGCACGCACTCCTGCGCGGACAGGCCGAGATCGAGCAGCGGCCCGGGCGGCCGCCACGACGGGTCGGCGCCCAGCCCGACCCGCAGCAGCCCGAGGCCTTCCAGGGACTGGCGCTGGTCGAGGGCGACCAGCTCGCGCAGCACCCAGCGGGCAGCCTCTCGGCGGCGGCCCTGCCGCGACTCGCGCCGGGAGAACACCCCGGCGCGGCCGGCCGCGGCTGCGGTCTCCTCGATCAGGTCGTCCACCGTGGCGTCCGCGTCGTGGGCGGTGGCCCGCGCCAGGCCGTCCATGATCAGCCGCCGCTGCTGCACGTGCGCGTGGCTGGACTCGAGATAGGGGGCGAAGAACGCGGCAGCCTGCCGGCTGTCACTGAACGTGAGCAGCTTCCGGCCGCCGCCGGGCCGGCCGGCCAGCTCCTCATCGGGGGGCAGCGCCTGGTACAGCGCGGTGGCCAGCACCGCTGCGGCGGCCTCGTTGCCGCTCTCCAGCAGCCGTACCATACCGGTGCCGCGCGCCCCGCAGGCCAGGCACCCGCTTGGGGTGCCGGACTTGGCGGCCAGCCGCCGCACCGGCCGCAGCCCGGCGGCGGAACATCCGCACGGCGCCACCCCCGTGGCCGCGGTCACCGTATGGAGTGCCCCGCAGCGCCCGCACAGCATGGCGTCCTTGGCGGTGGCGGTCGCGGCTCGCTCGAGGATCTCGTCGTCCTCGTCTGCCGTCTCGGCCAGGGCGTCGAGCAGCAGCCAGGTACGGCGGTCGGGCCGCATCGCGCGCGACGTGAAGCGCTCACCGCCGGGGCCGCGCTCCACCGAGCCGGCTAGGTGAACCGCCCCGCACCGCTTGCAGCAGCCGAACTCGAACACGGCGCCGGAGCAGTCCGGGCAGATCTCGTAGCGAGCCAGCGACACATGCGGGCTGCCCGGCGTCAGGCAGGTGAACGCGCCCTCGGTTGCCCGGGCGAACAGGTGGTGGCGGGCCGACAGCACCGGGCTGCCGGTGCCGTCGCGGATCTTCGCGCCCACCGAAACCAGCGCAGCGAGCGCCGCCTCCGCGCGCGGACCGTCCGCGTCGGTGAACACTTCGGCGGCCAGGTCGGTGAACGGCCGGGGGGAGCGGGCCAGCAGGATGCGCAGCCGCGTCATCGTCTGCTCGTGCGCGAGCAGCAGCGCGGCGTCGCGGCCGCCGAGACCGGCGGCCACCGGATCGTCCGCGGCGCGGCCCAGCAGCGCCGCCGCTGGATCGGCCGAGGCGGCCAGGCCGAGGTAGCCGGCGGGGCCGAGCGGCCCCCACAGCGGCCCGGCCGGGATGTCCACCCGTTGCGCACCGACCAGGTCCTGGCGCGCCGGGTCGCCGTCCACCCACTCGAAGGGGATGTCGAACAGCTTGGCGGCGAAGTCCATCACCGCCCGCGGATGGCCGCCGACGGTGGCGCTCGTGGCGATCGCCTGGAACGTCGCATGGTCCTGGCGGCGCCCGACGCGTTCGCGTAGCCGGCGCAGCAGCATGCCGACCTCTTCGGCCTTCGCCCCGTCGTAAACGTGCGCCTCGTCCAGCACGACGAACCGCCAGTGCCCGCCGTGCTTGCCCTCGAACAGTTCCACGTCCGCCGGGCGGAGCAGCAGGTACTCGAGCATCGCGTAGTTGGTCAGCAGCAGATGCGGCGGGTCGTCGCGCATTTCCTGGCGGCTGAGCAGCTCGTTCGGCAGCCGTGGCTCGCCCGGGTTCAGCGACTCGTAGAGCGACGCGCCCTCGGCGGCGCGCTCCGGGGTGTCCCCGGTATAGCGGCCGAAGGTGATCTGCGGCGCGTCGGCCAGCAGCCGGCGCAGCCGGCGGAGCTGGTCGTTGGCGAGTGCGTTCATCGGATACAGCAGCAGCGCGCGCACCCCGGGCCCGAGCGTGCCCGCCGCGTGCTCGGCGGTCAGCGCAGACAGGACCGGCAGCAGGAAGCTCTCCGTCTTCCCTGACCCGGTGCCGGTGGCCACCACCAGGTTCCGGCCCGCGGCGGCCTTCCGCAGCGCCTGCTCCTGGTGGCGGTAAAGAGGCCGGTCCAGGGGCAGCGCCGGGCCGGCCAGCCGGGCGAACGCCGGATCCAGCACGCCCTCGCCGATCAGGTCGCGCAGGGTCGCCCCGGTCTGGTAGGGCGGCGTCGCCTCAAGCAGCGGCCCCTTGGTCAGCAGCGGGCTGGCGGCGATGCAGTCGGCAAGTGCGGCCGCAAGCGCAGGGTCACGGACCGGCAGCAGCGACCGCAGGTAACGCCGGTAGGTGGAACTCAGCAGAGCGCTGGTGGCGATCGCGTCCACGTGAAGCCGCTCCCGGGGAAGGAAATGCCTGCCGGCACCCTACGGTGCCACGAGCGGCACGGCTGCGGGGCGCTAACCGGACAGCCACGGGTCGCCGGCCGGCGCTGATGCGCTGATCCGTGCGATCACCGCGGTCCGTGCGCCGATGGTGATCCGCAGTTCCGCGCCGCCGTGGGCGCTCACCGTATCCAGCATCCGCCGCAGCGGATATCGGCCCTGTTTCGAGGGCATCAGCACCTGCACCGTCCCGCCCGCGGCGACCACATCGATGGGCGGGTCACCGGCAGCCCCGGGCAGGTCCAGGTGCAGCGCGCCGCCGCGGATCAGGTCCGCCGTCTGCAGCGGCAGCGGCCCGAGGCTGTGCCAGGCAGTGGGGGCACCCCCACTGCCCGGTTCGGGCTCGGTCCGTACCCGGCAGTGCGGCGGGGTGACCCGTAGCGGCAGCACCACCGGGCCTGCCACGCAGGCCACCTCAACGCCGGTGACCTCGGCCGGGATCATTGCCGCGCCGGGCGAGGCGGTCATCCCGGGCGCTGGCGAGAGCACCGCTTCGGCTGGCTCCAGACCCTCCGTATCTGTCAGCCGCAATGGCGGGGAGTAGCTGACGTCCAGACCCTCGGCCACGGTCACCGCCCGGCGCAGCCCGGTGGCCTGCGGAATGTCCAGCGCGGTCACGGTGACAACCAGCTCGCCGAGCACCGGCCGGGGCACCCGGTCCCACAGTCGCTCCGGATCCCAGCGATCCCCGCTCACCCCGACCGCCGCCAGGACCGGGCCGGAACCGGACCGCCGCACCTCGATCTTCCACCGGGCCTCACCGGAGGGCAGCCGCACCATCGGAAGCGTCGCGAAGACCGGCAGGCCGTCCGGCGTGTGGACCCCCGGTACCGGAGCACCCGTCACCAGCCGGGGTTTCGACCGGCCGCGGACCGGGTGCCGCCGCGGCGCATCCCCGCCCGCGGTCCCCAGTTCCAGCCAGGCCACTCCGGCCAGGTCCAGCTGGACCAGCCGCCAGCCATTCCAGGTGAGCGGCAGCCTGCTTTCCACCAGGACCCGCGGCGCGCTGTCGGCGCGCAGCGCCCGGTCCTCCGGGTAGACCAGCCACACCGCCTCGGGCGGCAGTACCGCCGCGACCGGCTCACCATCGGCGTCGAAGGCCAG
>DPMS01000836.1 GCA_003541285.1 Actinomycetota bacterium | reverse complement strand
GAATTTGGGAGATCACATCTGGTGTGACCCTGCCCAAACGGCTCCCAATTGGGTTGAAGAGGAGCTTCTGACCAGGCCGTTCATCGTTTCGGCCGGTGAGCTGGAGGAGCAGACCCCTTTCGCATCGAGGGGGTCAGGGGTTCAAATCCCCTCAGCTCCACCCATAACCGCAGGTCAGAGCCATGATCTTCGGCTCTGGTGATCATGGCGAAGATCGTTTCACCGCCGCTCGGCTGTCGCCCTGAGCACCAGGGTCCGGCAAACGCCGTCCTCGACCGACATGCGATGGCATCTGCTTCCAATGGTCATGGTCACCCAATGAACACCGGCCATCACTGCCTCGCTGAACTCCCTCAGACCGAGCGGTACGACGAGAAGACCGTCAGACTGGCTGCAGCCTGACCCCGGCCACTGGCTGCCCGCTCGGTGATGGCGGCCACCCCACCCTGCGGTGATCACCGGGGCTCGCCGATCCATGCCGATCCCAGCAGCCGCCACGACATGCCCAGACCGCTGTAGGTTCTGATGGCTGCCGTGTTCCAGGTGTGCACCATGAGGGAAGCCCGGCCATAGACCGCAAGAAGGTCTTCGAGGACAAAGTGGCACACATCCCGCCCGCGACCCTCACCGCGCGCCGACTCGCTCACGGCGACGCCCGCGAGAAACCCGACCGTGGGCGTGCTCCAGGCGTCTGCTGCCGTCGCCACGAGCGGCCCGCTGCCATCACGGATCCCAGCCCAGCGATGGACACCTGGGACGGCGGGGCGGGCATAGGAATCGGGAAACGCCTCGCCGAGCAGGTCCGCCACCTCGGACCACTCTTCAGCGCACAGCCAACGGACGCGATGCGAACGCGCGTTGGAGGGCATGATGGCCGTATCCATCCAGCCGAACTGCTTTCGTGGCGCGAGGCCGGGCACGGCTGCAGTGACCATTGTGACCAGATCAGCATCTCCTACCAGGATGTAGCTGCCCGCGACCATCGGAATGACCCCTCGAATCAGCTCGATGGCAGCATCATGCGGGCCTCGGATGACAAGGCGGTCCTGCCCGGACAGCGCGGGGCAGGATACCGCGACTGCCCCGCCCTGCACCCAGATCCGCCCGCCCGCCGAAAGCCCTTGACCGGCCCACATACAGTGCGGATCGTTGTAGCAGGCCTCAGCCAGGTCGGCGAGCGACGCCAGCTCCTCCATGGGTACTCCCTGCCGACAGCTGCTGCGAGGCTCCGGCCGTGGGCCTGAGATGGCGGGTTCGCTCACTGCTGGGACAGGCCGGTCTCTCTCAGAGTAATCGCGTACCACCTTCGCCAGGGGCAGCGCGAAATAGTGCCGCAACTGTCCGTTGACCCCTGCCGACAGCAGGTCTATTCTCCCGGTTAGCGGTATGAGACAGGCCGGTCTACCTCTATGGCCGTCGCACTCATGTGCAGCTACCCGGCGGAGCGTTCGGCAGGGGCGCATTTGGTGCAGCGCAGTGCCGTGCCCGCAGACAATCTAGGGAGAAGATGCGCTATGACGGACTACGACCCGAGGACCGCCACCGGGATCCCCACCGAGCCGGTCGGCTCATTGCCGCGGCCCAGCCGGCTCCAGCAGGCATATGCGCAGTACGACGCCGGAGACATCACTCACGACCAGCTGGAGGCCGAGCAGGACAAGGCAGTCAAGGACTCGATCGAGCGGGCCGAGGCTACCGGGGCACCGATCATCTCCGATGGTGAGCAGCGGTGGTCGAGTTTCGCGACCTACGCCATCACCGACACGCTGGCCGGCACCGGGCTGGCCGACCACCTGGCCGGGCAGGGAGGCCAGTACTTCGCGATCTTCGCCGATGGTCACACCCGGCAGTTGCCCCGGCTGACTGGCGGGCCGTTCCGGTACAAGACTTACGCCGCCGACACACTGAAGAAGTCCATCCCGATGGCAACAAAGCCCATGAAGCAGGCCGTGATCGCCCCATCCATGCTGGCCCTGCTGTACCCGCTGGACGAGGAGGTGCCAGGCTACCCTCGGGACCGTTTTGAAGAAGATCTGGTCAGCGANNCATGCTGCCGCATTTTATCGAGCTCAACAACCGCGTCCTGGGCCGTTTCAGCGCTGACGAGCGCTCCCGGATCGGCATCCATACCTGCCCGGGCGGCGACCGCGACTCGGTGCACAGCGCCGACGTTGACTACCATGACCTGCTGCCCAGTATGTTCCAGATGAACGCCGGGTACTTCCTGATCCAGCTCGCAAGCGAACGGGACCGGGACCGCGTCTACGGACTCATCGGGCAGTACCTCCGCGAGGACGCCAACGGCGTGCCCCAGACGGCCTACATAGGCGTGATCAACCCGCTGAATCCCCGGGTCGAGAGTCCCGAGGAGGTCCGCGACGCCCTGGTCCGGGCGGCGAACTTTATCCCGAAGGAGCGCCTCGGGTCGACCGACGACTGCGGTTTCTCACCATTCAGCATCGACGAGAAACCCAACCACGGCTCGCCGGACTTCGCACGCGACGTCGCATTCCAGAAGATCACAAACCGGGTGCAGGGAACCAAGCTTGCTGCCGAGAAGCTTGGCATCAGCTGACTGGCCCTCGTAGCGGCCACGGCGGCCATGGCAGCGCTCCCATGGCGCGGCCGCCGTGGCGAGGGCTGCTGGCACCTTCAGGCACCGTGCTCCTTGAGCAGCAGCTCACCAATCTCGCGGGCGCGGGCAGCCGCCGCGGTATCGCCCTCGTGAGCGGCCATGATGGAACCCTTCATCAGGATGTGCCACTGCCGTGCGAACGAATCGGTGTCGCAGACACCAGCGTCAGCGGCGAGCCTCTCGATATAGCCCCTGATATTCGCCAGGTGCCCGACCGCAGCCTGATGGACTGGATGATCCCTGTCGTTGACCTCGATCATTGTGATCAGGAATGAGCAGCCCTCGAAGTCCGGCTGATTGAACCATTCGGAGAACACATCGAATATTGCAAGCAGCTGCTCCCGCGGGCTCTCACCGCGATGCCGACTCTCGGCCTCCAGCCACTCATGGGTCCACAATTGCTCGCGGCGTCGCAAGAAATCGATGATCAGGTCATCCTTGGATGGGAAATTCCGGTAGAGCGTCATCTTCGCAGTACCGGCCCGGGCGATCACCGCGTCGACCCCGACCGCCCGGACGCCCTCCCGGCTGAACAGATCATACGCAGCGCGGCTTACCCGCTCACGCCCAGTGCCCTGAGCGTCCAGCGAGCGGTTCGCTGGTCTTCGCCGGTCAGTCATTGTCACAAGCCATCGCTTTCGCAAACACTTTCACGCAGTATACCGTGCCGACAATCCGGCGCCGTTTGTCATCGGGGATCGATATCCTGCTTCAAGGGCATCGCGCGGGGCCTATCGGGGTGATGTCCACGTCGCGGAGATGACAGGAAGTACGCTCATCGTAGCCTTCGCCATGGGCACCGTGGCGTCACATACTTCATCGTCAGCCGGACCGGCCAGACGGTCTACGCTATCCGGACGGCGGCCAAGACCAAGCCGGTTTCAGGCGATGACCCCGATCGGCACGGCGAGATTCTGGTAAGTCAGCTACAGGTGGCCGCCGGGATCCAGGACATGGCGACCTGTGCCCGCAATCGCCGACTCACCCAGCAGCATCGACGGCACGCTTATGAACGGCCCACACCACCGTTCGCATCGAGGGGGTCAGGGGTTCCTACACCATCCAGGGCTGGACCACGCAGCCTTCGGCCGGGCGAGGATTCGGCACCTCCGTCACCGTAACGGTGATCCCCTGGGTCAGGTCTTCCCGCCTGCCGGCTCTGGACGCCGCTCAGGCAAGCCCCAGCACATCCAGGTGATCACCGGGGTGGATCCTTGGGTTAACGGCGGCATCTGGTCAAGGCGCTGCGACATCTCGCGGACCCGCCGCTGGACCCGCTCCACGGCCCTGCTGGCCCGCTGATAAGACTGCCGGGCCGCGTACCGCTGCTGCCGTGCCTGGGCATGCTCGGCGCGGGCCAGGTCGAGAGCGTGTTCTGCGTGTGCCACCCGGTCATCGGCGGCATCGAAGGCGGTCTCGGCCCGCGTCAGCTTGGTCTGGGCATCGGCCAGCGCCGCCTGCGCCGTCGCCAGCTTGCGGCGTAGCGCGGCTAGCTGCCGGATGGTCTCCCGGCGGGCACGTGCCCAGTCCACCACGAAACGATCATGTCACGTGCACCCGCAGTCCGATCCGATGACCCTGCCACAAATCGAACACACGCTCTATGGCCGTGAGCGTGGGGCGCGGGCGCGCCGGCGGGTTGCCCATTGAGCGGCGGCAGTGGCGGAGCCCAGCCGCCGTTCCCAGAGTATTTGCCTGGTCAGCGCTGTATTCCGGCGTTTGCGCGCGCGTCCCGTCTCGGCTGGCGTAGGTTCGCCGGGACAGGCGTTCCCCGCGCCACCTGATGTCAGCTGGCGTCAGCTCGCCGGGTGAACGCGAGCCTCGCGGTCAGGAGTGTGATGCCCGCAGCAGCCCGTCACGCCAAGCCTACAGCACCCGCCACCAGGCGCGGGGCACCGTTCGTGGCCGCAGCAACGCTCGCAGGCGTGGCTGCGGTTTTTGTGTCCCTGCACGGCGGGTCCGCGGCAGCCAGGCCCCCTCGTAACGCGATTGCGATGACGAGTGCAGGGTCGGGCTTCACCGGTGACCCGGTGACGGTGACCACCGCCGTTGTCCGCGACATCGCCGCCGCCAAGACCGACCAGGCCCAGCAGGCCGCCCGGCGCAGGCGCCTCGCGCATCAGCGCGCCGTCCGGCAGCGGGCTCAGCGGGCTCAGNNGGCTCAGCGGGCTCAGCGGGCAGCGGCGCAGCCAGCACCGAGCCCGCCACCCAGCAGCGGCGGGGACGCCGCCCACTCACCGCTGGGGATCTGCATCCGCAACGCCGAGGAAGGCGGCAGCTACGCCTGGGGGCCCGGCAACGGCGGCGGGGCCTACCAGTTCGCGCTGAGCACCTGGGAGAAGTATGGCGGCGCGGCCAGTGAGTTCGGCGTCGCCGGCCCCGCCTACCAGGATCAGATATTCGACAACGCCATCGCCGCCGGTGGCGCATCGAACTGGACGAATTACGACGGGTGCTGATCAGCAGGAGCGTCGTTCGCGGGACAGCTGAATTACCATGCCGCCTGTGGAAGCTGGCTATGGGGGCTACCCGCCGAGGTCCAAGGGGCGGCTTCCGCTCGTCCGCGACGTCTTCGACCCAGCCCGCATGGCCCCGGCACACCGGCAGGTCTTCGAGCAGGTTCGGGAGAACGCGAAGCTCCCCTTCGCTGGCATAACGACAGATGGACGGCTGCGCACCAGCCTGTTCGGCATCGCCGATGAGGGCCTGGACATCGGGCCGGTGCTCCGGGCGGCCGATGACCTGCTCGATCTCCTGAGCGCAGACCAGCGCCAGGCGGTGATGCACCCGATCGGTGCGCAGGAGTGGCGGCTGTGGACGAATGCATACCCGGTATGGGAGCCGCACGGGCTCCTGCTCGAGGACGTCCCGCAGCAGTGCCGCGACGCAGTGCTTGCCCTGGTCACCGCATGCCTGAGCGTGCGCGGGGCGCGCGAGGTGCGGGACTGCATGCGGCTCAACGCGGTCCTTGGTGAGGTTGTGCAGGATTACCGCGAGACGCTGACGGAGTGGATGTACCGCTTCTCGCTGTTCGGGATGCCGGACTCCGGCCAGCCCTGGGGCTGGCAACTGATTGGGCATCATCTTGACCTGCATTGCTTCGTTCTCGGCCGGCAGATGGTGCTGACGCCCGCCTTCCTGGGTGCTGAACCGAGAATTGCCGATCGTGGCCCGTATGCCGGGATACGGCTTTTCGATGCCGAGATGGAGCGCGGGCTGACGCTCGTGCGGTCCCTGGATGACCTGCAACAGGGGGCCATCTTGTGTCCGTCGATGTTGTCGCGCGACTTGCCGCCGGAACTGAGGCACCGGACCGAGGGCCGGATGCGCTCGGTCCGCGGCGGTGACAACCTCGTGCTGCCCTACGAGGGGGTGTGCGCGGCAGACATGTCGGCCGGCCAGCGCGCCCTGCTGACCGCTGTGATCGAGGCCTACATCGGGCGGCTGCCCAGCGCACAGGCGGCGTTCCGGGCGGCACAGATCGAGCGTCACTACGGCGAAACGTATTTCGCGTGGGTTGGGACCGTGGCGGACAACGCGCCCTTCTACTACAAGATCCACAGCCCGGTCGTTCTTATCGAGTTCGACTGCCACGCCGGTGTGTTCCTGGCTAACGACGAGCCTGAGCAGTTCCACGTGCATACCGTGGTGCGCACGCCGAACGGCAATGACTATGGCCGCGACCTGCTACGCCAGCACCACGCCCGCGATCATGCGAACCGGCGCGGGCGGTAGCCAGCTGGCCGGGGCTGAGGTCCACGCCGGCCGGGCGCGCCCCGTGCCTGGCCGGCCAGGCTGAGAAATACGCGGTGCCATCACCTGCGCCCACGGTTCCCTGTTGGCAGCCGCGTCCTGCTTGGCGGAAGGTCCGGTATCAGGCATCCTGCGCACCGGCCCCGCCATGGATGAGAGCAGCGGCTGTACGGTCATGACCGTTTTGCCGGGCGAAAATCCGAGCGCGGTCAGGCCGTGGGAACCGCGGGCGTTCGGGTCGGTGGGGGCGGCGAGCAACTGGCGGACGATGCCGAGATGGTCGTGCTGGGCGGCGAACATCAGGGGGTGCTCCGCTGATTGTCGGTGGCGTTGGGGTCTGCGTTGTTCGCAAGCAGGAGCCTGGCGATGTCGGCATGGCCGGCATTGGCTGCACACGTCAGCGCGGTATAGCCGTCGTCGTCTTTCGCGTCGAGGGCATGCCCTGTTCGATCAGGCTGGCGACGGCTCGCTGATCCCCCTGATACGCCGCGGCCATGAGCGGGGTCGCGCCGCCCGGAAGGCTTCCGTCGCTGGGCTGCCCGCCGCCACTGCCGGTGTTCCGCCTATGATCCCCCGCCAGTGCTGAAGTACAGGCTCACCGCGCCATCCGCGAAAACGGCCAGGGTCGCTGTCCCGGACTCGTAGGTGGTGTCCGTGATGACGCCGAAGACCTGGGATGATCCCGGTTCAGCGGGCAGCCCGGTCGAGGAGGGCGGGATAGAAAGCGCCTGCGAGCGCAGCCCCTGGTATACCTCCGTGCCCGGCCGGTCTCCTTGACCCCTGCCCTGCCGCTAGCCATGACCTCACGCTAGCGGGTACAACGTGGTCAATTTGGGTGGGCGGCAGCCCAAGCTGACCACGACCCATCCACGCCTGGCTGGCCGTGGTCGATTCGGGTCGCCATAACAACCCAAGCTGACCACACCACCCCCAGGCGATGCGGTCCATGCCCACGACGTGGTCGATTCGGGTCGCGAGAGCAACCCAAACTCACCACGGCTGCGCGGGCGGAGGTTACGGGCGGGCGGAGGTTACGCGCTGGCGGAGGTTACGCG
>DPMS01000573.1 GCA_003541285.1 Actinomycetota bacterium | reverse complement strand
GGGCCGGCTTGTGGTCCCGGGCCGGCTTGTGGTCCCGGTCCTGCTTGTGGTCCCGGTCCGGCTTGTGGTCCCGGGCCGGCTTGTGGTCCCGGTCCGGCTTGTGGTCCCGGTCCGGCTTGTGGTGCCGGTGCCTGTTCGCCATCTGCGGGTGGGAACGGCCCGGGTCTGTCGGGGGATCGTGCGGACATGGCGCCTCCCGGGGGGTCAGCGGCGTAGCGCGGGTGTGGAGTGGAGGCTGGCACCGGGATCAGGTCGTCCCGGCGTCGCCGTCTGCCCGCAGTTGTACCTGGGGCCGGTGACATTTCCGGCTGGCGGGCGGGGCGGGGGGGCGGGGGTGCGCGTCAATTTTGTAGGTGACCGGTGGGTAACTCGCGGCTGGCAGTGTGCCCTGGCCTGTCAGGGCAGGGTCAGGCGGTGGCCGTCTGGTTGCGGGGCCGCTGCCAGATCTGTGCCCGCTGGCNNCTGCCGCGCGCGCCGGCTGTGATTTTTCCTGCCCGCCGGGCAGGCCCGCAGGTATGGCTGTGCGCAGGGGCAGTCAGCCTTGCTTTAACACTTTCCGATTACCCCGTCAGCCGCGAGGTGCCAGCGCACGATGCAGAAGCCGTGCCGCAGCGCGGCGTCGAGGGCGTCGGGGTCGAGACGCCCGTCGGGGCGGCGCGGGATCGGGATGAACCTGGCAGCCCGGGGGTTCTTTTCGGCGATCACGCCGAGCAGCCGCTCCAGCTCGGCGGGATCGGTGACCAGTTCCGGCCGGGCGGGCTCGTCGCGGCCGCGCAACCGGATCCGGGTCGGCCGCCCACCGGCCAGGTTGAGCGTCCAGCGGCCGCCGCCGGGGGTGAGTAGCACGTCGCCATCGCGCACGTAGCTGACCGGCTGCCGGTAGGCCTTCCCGCTCTTGCGGCCGGTGTAGGAGATGAGCATCAGGTTCGCGCTGAGCGGCGTCGTGAACGGCAGGCTGAGCGCTGCCCGCATGGGCACGTTGACCGCGCGCATGATCCGCGCGCGCCGCCGCATGGCGGCTTGGCTGACTGCCATGATCAGGCTCCGTTTCGCTGAGGATGGTTAGACGAGTACGGCACCGCCGGCGACGTCGATGATCACGCCGGTGATCCAGGCGGCGGCGTCGGAGGCGAGGAACGTGGCGGCGGCCGCGACGTCTTGCGGTGTGCCGAGCCGTTTGAGGGGGTGCGCGTCGGCGAGCGAAGCTTGCTGCCCGGCCGGGATCCGGTCCTGGTTGCGCTCGGTGAGGATTGTCTCTGGGGTGATGCAGTTGACGCGGATCCCGAACGGGCCTGCCTGGGCGGCGACGTCCTGTGTCAGCATCGCGATGCCCGCCTTGGCGGCCGCGTAGGGAATGGGGGAGCGAGGGTCCGCGCGGCGCCCCGCAGCTGAGCCGATGGTGATGATCGTGCCCTGGCGACGCTCCTTCATCCCGGGCAGGAAGCTCTTCAGCGTGAGGAATGTGGCGAGCAGGTTGCCGTCGACCGTCGCGCGCCACCCGTCTTCGGGGATCTGCTCGAGCGGCGCGGGCGGGGTGAAGCTGCCGCCGGCGTTGGCGACCAGGATGCTGACCGGCCCCCAGGCGTCTTCGATCTGGCGGCGCACCGACTCGACCTGGCCGAAATCGGTGAGGTCGCCGGTCGCCGCCATGGCCTTGCCGCCGTCGCGGATGATCGCGGCCGCCACGGTGTCGGCGGCTGCCTGGTCGCGCCCGTGCACGGCGACGGCGGCGCCGCGGCGCGCGAACTCGGCGGCGATGCCTGCCCCGATGCCTCGCGTGCTGCCGGTTACCAGGGCGGCCTGCCCGTCGAGCGCGCTCATGCCGGCTCTCCTGAGATGGGGGTGAGGATTTCCATGAGGTGGCCGTTGGGGTCGCGGAAATAGGTGCCGCGGCGGCCGTTCTTGCTGGCATAGGCCTGGCCGGGCTGGCGGCAGGCGGGGCCGGGGTAGTAGGTGATGCCGCTGTCCCTGATCCGGCCGAAGGCGGCCTCGGATTCCTCGTCGCTGAGCTGGAACGCGTAGTGGTGCTCGTCGACGTGGTCGTAGCGATCGAAGTCCAGGCTGACCCCGTTGGCCAGCGTGACAGGGGTGAAGTGCGCCACCGGCGGGCCGGCGGGCAGGCCGAGGATGCCGGCGGGGAACTGCGCCGATGCCTGCGGGTTGTGCGCGGGGACGATGGTGTGGTTCAGTTCGACGGCCATTGCTGGCTTCTTTCTATTAGCGGCCCATGCGGGCGTAGGTGCGGGCGGCGAGGAGGGCGAACACGACCAGCAGGCCGCCGCTCCACGCCAGCGAGATGAGTACGTCATGTGCTGCCGGGCCGCCGAGGATCAGCGCCCGTTCGGCGTTGACCAGGGCGTCGACTGGCTGATGGGTGCCGAACGCCTGCAGCCAGCCGGGCATGGCGGTGGCCGGCACGAAGGCGGCGGAGGTGAAGACGAGCAAGAACATCACGGGCACCGCTGCCGCCTGGGCCGCTTCGGGGTCGCTGACCCGCAGGCCGAGGGAGGCGAAGCCCCAGGAGATCGCATATCCGAACGCGACCACCAGGCCGAGCGCAGCCAGCAGGCCGCCCGCGCCGTGCGGGCTGCGGAATCCGGCGGCGAAGCCGACGCCGGTCATGACCGCGACGACAAGCAGGTTGCGGGCCAGGTCGGCGACGGTCCGGCCGCCGAGCACGGCGATCCGGGCCATCGGCAGGGTGCGGAAGCGGACCAGGATGCCGGTGCGCAGGTCACCGGACAGCCCGACCGCGGTGCCGACCGCGCCGAAGGCGACCGTCTGCGCGAAGATGCCGGGCATCAGGAAGTCCACGTAGTTCGTGCCAGGCACGTGGATCGCGCCGCCGAACGCGTAGCGGAACAGCAGCACGAAGATCACTGGCTGGATGGTGGCGAACATCAGAGCCTGCGGGGTGCGCAACTGGGTCAGCAAGTTGCGCCAGGCGACGTCGGCCGTGTCCGAGAGCGCGCTGGCGACTCCGCTGGACGCCGCCGCGACGCGGCTGGCCGCGACCTGGCGCGGCGCTGCCGCGATCGTGCTCATGCTGCTTCGCCTCCACGGGTAAGAGAGAGGAATACGTCATCCAGGGTGGGTCCGCGCACCGCGACGGACACCGGGTCAGGTGCACGGCCGTCCAGGGCGCGCAGCATGCCGGTGAGCTCGCCGGAACCGGTAACGGACCGGACCTGGATGCCGGCGCCGTCGCGCTGCGGCCGGTAGCCTGCCGAAGCCAGCGCCGTGTGGGCGGCCTGAGCGGCCTCCTGCCTGCCAAAATCCAGGTGGAAGACCACCGCGCCGAACCGGGCCTTCAGCTCGGCGGGGGTGCCTGTGTCGGCTGCCCGCCCGGCGGAGATGATTACCACCTGATCGGCCAGTGCGTCGGCTTCTTCCAGGTATTGCGTGGTCAGCAGCACGGTGGTGCCGGAACTGGCGAGGTCGCGCACCGAGTCCCACAGCACGAAGCGGCTCTCCGGGTCCAGGCCGGTGGTGGGCTCATCGAGGAACAGCACCGCCGGCCGGTGCAGCAGCGCGGCGGCCACGTCGAGCCGCCGCCGCATCCCGCCCGAGTAGCCGCGCACGAGCCGGCCGGCCGCCGCGTTCAGCCCGAAGCTGCCAATCAACTCGTCGGCGCGGACCCGGGCCTGCCTGCGGCCCACCCTGGACAGCCGCCCGATCAGCCTGAGGTTCTCCCGTCCGGTCAAGTTGGGATCCACGGCCGCGAACTGGCCCGCCAGGCCGATAACGCGGCGTACCCGCGCCGCTTCTGTCACCACGTCAAGCCCGCCGACGGTCGCGCGGCCGGCGTCGGGGCGCAGTGAGGTGGCCAGGATGGAGACGGTCGTGGTCTTGCCCGACCCGTTCGGCCCGAGCAGCCCGAGCACAGATCCGGCGGGCACCGCCAGGCTCAGCCCGTCCAGCGCCTGCACCTCGCCGAAGGCCTTCCGCAGGCCGTGGGCCTCAACCGTGGGTTTGCTCATCACGCAACTCCCTTCTCGCTTTGCCGCAGCGGCCCGGCTGCGTGGCCGCTACCAAAGAAGATTAGACAGCTAAGAGTTAGATGTCAATCCATTAGATATCAATGCTTAGTGATATGCTGGCTGGCGTGCCAGCACCGTCTGCCCTCCCGATCGGGCTCGGCTTGACCCAGACGGCCCGCGCCGTAGAGCGCGCGTTCGACGCGGCTGTCGGCGAAGCGGGCGGCACCCTGCCGGTCTGGCTGATCCTGCTCAACCTGAAGATCCGCAAGCCCGCCAACCAGCGGGAACTCGCCGAGGCGGTAGGAGTGCGCGAGGCCACACTGACGCACCACCTGAACGCCATGGGCGGGCGCTCGTGGGCTAGTCACCCGGACCCGGGACGCAGCCAACCGGCGAGTCCAGGTGGTCGCGCTGACCGAAGCGGGCGAGACGGCGTTCGTGCGCCTTCGGGACACCGCGATCGCCTTCGACGCCAAGCCAGCCGCAAATTACCCGCCATTCACCTACAAAATTGACGTGCACCCCGGGGCGGGCCTACGGGGGAATGTGCTGACCTGGTGATGGGTTAGTGCTTGAGCCGGGTAGGAACGAACCCGGACTTCGCGATTCAGGAGAGCTGCCGTGTCGCTGCCCCCGTTGGTGTCCCCCGCCGATGACCTCACCGTCGATGAGGTCCGGCGTTACTCCCGGCATCTGATCATCCCGGATGTTGGCAAGACCGGGCAGCGGCGCCTCAAGAACGCCCGGGTGCTGGTCGTGGGCGCGGGTGGGCTCGGGTCCCCGGCCCTGCTGTACCTCGCGGCGGCGGGGGTCGGCACGCTGGGTGTCATCGATTTCGACGTGGTGGACGACTCGAACCTGCAGCGCCAGGTCATCCACGGTGTCTCCGACGTGGGCCGGCCGAAAGCAGTCTCCGCGATGGAGAGCATCCAGGAGGTCAACCCCTTCGTCAACGTGGTGCTGCACGAGGAGCGGCTCGACTCCGACAACGCCATGCGGATCTTCGAGCCCTACGACCTGATCGTCGACGGGACCGACAACTTCGCGACCCGTTACCTGGTCAACGACACATGCGTACTGCTCGGCAAGCCCTACGTCTGGGGCTCGATCTACCGGTTCGACGGGCAGGCAAGTGTCTTCTGGGCGGAGCACGGGCCGTGCTACCGGTGCCTGTACCCCGAGCCCCCGCCGCCCGGCATGGTGCCGTCCTGCGCCGAGGGTGGTGTGCTTGGCGTGCTCTGCGCCTCTATCGGGTCGATCCAGGTCAATGAGGCCATCAAGCTGATCACCGGGATTGGTGACCCGCTGGTCGGGCGCCTGATGATCTACGACGCCCTGGACATGACCTACCGCCCGGTCCGGGTCAGGAAGGACCCGGAGTGCCCGGTGTGCGGCAAGAACCCCACGATCACCGAGCTGATCGACTACGAGGAATTCTGCGGTTTGGTCTCCGAGGACGCGCAGAAGGCGGCGGCCGGATCGACGATCACTGCCAGTGAGCTCAAGGACATGCTCGACCGCGAGGACAACATCTTCCTGGTGGACGTCCGGGAGCCGAACGAGTACGAGATCGTCTCCATCCCGGGCGCGGTACTGATTCCCAAGGGCGAGTTCTTGTCGGGAGCGGCCCTTGAGCGCCTCCCGCAGGACAAGCGGATCGTGCTGCACTGCAAGAGCGGAGCGCGCAGCGCGGAATGCCTTGCGGTGGTCAAAGATGCCGGGTTCGCGGACGCGGTGCATGTCGGTGGTGGGGTGCTGGCCTGGGTCAACCAGGTGGATCCCTCGCTGCCCGCTTACTAAGACGCGGGCGGGCTGATCCCGGCAACCTGGTGGCGGGCAGCCCGTCCCGGCGGGTGAGGCCGTACCATGCCGGTGTGGCAATGCGTCCGGAGCCCCCGGGAGGCAGCGGTGCTTGGCCGGGCGCGGATGGCTTGGTGCCACCCGGGCCGGTGCCCGGCCCGCGGTACCCCCCTGGCGTGCAGGCCCAGCAGGGCGGTGACTACCCGCCCGGCCCGCGGTCCTGGCGTGGGCAGGAGCAGCCTGGAAGCCGGCCGGGCCGGGCGCGTGGGCAGGGCTCCCGCCCGCGGTCAGCCACCGGCCGCAAGCGCGCCGGACTTGCGCTGACGGTGCTGGCACTCGCGCTGGGGGGGGTGGTCGCGTCCGCACTGGGCCTGGCGGCACAGATACTGCCACGCAGTTTCAGCGCGGCACAGCGGCAGCAGATCGTGTCCTGGGAGATGGGCAAGCGGTGGCGCACCTGGCCGGCCGGGGAGATCTTCCCGAAGACGATCCGTTACCGGCTTCCCGGCCCATTGCTCGGCGGAGGTGCCGACCTGATCCTGGATGCCTACCGGATCGGCATCGCCCGCCAGGCAAGCTGCCAGGCGGCCACCGACGCGAAAGCGGCTGATGTTCTGGTCCGGCACGGATGCCTCGCCGTTCTCAGAGCGACCTATGACGACGCAACGCAGAGCCTGGCGGTGACGGTTGGCGTCGCCGTGCTGCCCAGCCTGGGTGCGGCAACTGCGTCGGGCCGCGAACTGCCCAGCGGGAAAGGCCTGAGTCCGGGCGTGCGCGCGGCACCGTTCCGGCGCACGCTCGTGGCCCGGTTCGGCAACCGGCAGCGGCAGCTCTCGCTGGACCGGGTGGTCGGCCCCTATCTGGTGTTCGCCACCGTCGGCTACGCGGACGGCAGGCGCCGGCAGCCTGCGGCGGACCCGTACGCCAGGTCCGAGATGCTCAGCGTGGCGGATGGGATCGCGGGCTGGGTGGCATCCCACCTCGGGGTGCCACCGCCGCCACCGCATTGCCCTGGAGCGCCGGCATGCTGAGCGGCCGGCTTGCAGGCCGTGCGGCGTGGCTGCTGCTGCTGGCTGCTGCCGCGGCTTGTGTGGCTGCCGTCGCCGTGCCCGTCCCGGCCAGGGCCGATGGGGTGCGCGATAAGCAGTTGTGGGTGCTGGACATGGTGCACGCGCCATCCGCCTGGGCGCTGACGCGGGGGAAGGGGGTGATCGTGGCCGTGATCGACAGCGGCGTGGTTCCCTCCGTGTCTGATCTGGCCGGATCGGTTCTGCCCGGATCCGACTTCTCCGGGGTCAGCACCCCGGAATCCGACCCATCCTGGGGTATTCACGGCACCTGGATGGCCTCCCTCATCGCTGGTCACGGTCACGATCCGGGCGGGTCCAGCGGGGTCATGGGTGTGGCACCGGAGTCGAAGGTGCTCTCGATCCGGGTTGTGACCGATCACGGTGACCCGCATTTCCGCCAGTACCAGAATGAGCCGAACACCAGGGTCCAGCAGGCGCTGGCCGACGCCATCACTGCCGCGGTCAATGGCCACGCCAGCGTGATCAGCATGTCTCTCGGGTACGGCACCTCCAGCAGGGTGGTCCGGGCGGCGCTGCAGAACGCACTCGACCACGGCGTGGTCGTGGTCGCATCGTCAGGCAACTCCGGGGACACAGCCGGCGCGCGCCGCAGCGGGCACGCCCCGTATTCTTTCCCGGCTGACTATCCGGGGGTACTCGGCGTGGGCGCGGTCAGCCAGAACGGCACGGCCGCCCGGTTCTCCAGCGACAACCTGTCGGTGGGGGTGGCCGCGCCGGGGGTCAGAGTGCCCGCTCAGGGCAGGGACGGGCAGTACTGGCTGGTTAGCGGGACCAGCCCGGCATGTGCCCTCACCGCGGGCGTCGCCGCCCTCATCAAGTCCCGCTATCCCCACATGGCGCCGGCCCTGGTCGATCAGGCCATCACCACCAGCGCGCAGAACCCGCCGCCGGGGGGATACGACGACCGGGTCGGATTCGGCACTGTGGATGCTGCGGCCGCGCTGGCCGCCGCCGGCCGCCTGAAGCATGATGCCGCAACCAGCCGGGGAGGCGTGCGGGACACCGCGCACTTCGGGGGCGGGGCGAGCGCCATCCCGCCGGTCCCGGTGCCGCCCCGCGGCCAGCGGCAGCTGATGCTGTATGGGCTGGTGCTCCTCGGCTCGCTGGCGGTGGCCGGGATGGCGGCGACCCGGCTCGCGCGCGTGAGGCGAGCGGGTGGCCGGGGACAGCGGCCTGGCGCGGAGCCTGAGCTGTCCTGGCAGCAGCAGGCGCAGGGGCGCTACGCCGGATCCGGGCCAGGCGTGCCGCCGCCGGCTGGCCCGCCCACGCCGGGCGGCGACGAGGCCATGCCGCCGGCTGGCCCGGGACCTTCCGGCCCGCCCTGGCCAACTTCGGCTGGCCCCGGCTCTTCCGGCCCGCCCTGGCCGCCAGCGGGTTCATGACCGGCGCCGCACGGCTTCCGGCGGCGGATTTCGCCGAGCGGGTCCTCGACGTCGTGGACGGCATCCCGCCCGGCCGGGTGATGTCCTACGGCGACATCGCGGAGTACCTGGGTCGGGGCGGCCCGCGCCAGGTAGGGCGGGTGATGGCCCTGTGGGGAGGAGGCGTCGCCTGGTGGCGGGTGATCCGCACCGACGGGTCGTTCCTGCCTGGCCATGAGCGGGAGGCGCTGGCGCGCTACCGGGAAGAGGGCACGCCACTGCGCGAGACCGGTGACCGAGGCCAATTCAGGGTGGACATGCGCCAGGCACGCTGGGGGGCCGAAGCCGGGCAGTAGCAGGACGCCAGCAGCTCGCGGAGTACTGGCGCGTGGAAGGGGGAGCGAGGCGGGCGGTTAGCGGGCAGGCTGGGGGCCGGCCTGGTGGAAGCAGCAGGTGCCGGTGGCGCCGTGCGGCATGCTCTTGATCTCCGCCTCGGGGTCGGTGCTGCCCCGGACGATCATTCCGCCGTACCCGCCTGCGCCGAGGAAGGCGCCCCACCACAACACCCAGGGTTGCGGCCCGCCGTCCGCCGGGCAGGGCTCGGCGAGCGGGTGGATCCGGCGCTGGAGCACGAACGGGCCGTTCATCGCCGCAGCGAGTTGCCGCTGCCATTCATCCGGGCTGGTCAGCCAGCCCTGGATCACCCCGGCACCCGAATGCAGCGCGGTCGGCTTGAGGACGAGATGCTCCCGTTCTGCGATGGCGTACTCGGCAATGCCGGGCCGCTCGCCGCTTTCCACGGTCACCGGTCCGGGCCGGACCATCCGGGTCCACGGCAGGATCCGGTCCAGGCTGGCGAGTTCTGCCGCACTGAACAGATGCCGGCTGGCCTCATCCGATAGCAGGGCGAGCGCGCCCTTACTGCCATAGAGCTCAGCGTCCATCGGCGCGAACAGCTGGACCTCGCCACGCTCGGCGGCGCGCAGAACCGGGCCGATGAGGTCGGCGGCCTCCGGCTCAAGCAGATCCTTGATCAGGAACACCCGGTAGATCACATCAACCGGCCTGTCGTCCAGCCAGACCCGCTTGTCCCGCACCCGGAGCTGGCCGAGGTGGCACGCGACGGCTTCCAGTCCGTACCGGGCGAGCCCCGCCGCGCTGTAGCGCAGTTGCCGCTCCAGGGTCGCGAACGACCCGGGCCAGCCGGCGACGGCGATCAGCGGCCGGGCGCCGTCGGGGATGGCGCATTCGGAGCGCAGTGTGCCGGCGACCACGTCCATCGTGTCCACGTGGGAAAGCCCGTGGGCGGCGACGAACTCCGCGACCGCCGGATGGGTCAGGAACGCCTGGTTGAGCAGGGCATTGTCCAGCCCGCCGAGGGCGCTTCCCAGGTTCAGTTCCATCGCCCGGAAGGCGCCACTGTCCCGGAACAGGTCGGCCCTGCCCAGCCGGGTGGGCGGGGCGCTGGTGCCCTGCTGGATCGCCGTCACCTGGGCACCGGTCATGCCGGCACTGCGCGCGAAGGCAGCCATATCGCCGTTGAACAGCTTGCCGGGCAGGCTGGTCAGCGCGGCATGCAAGGTGAGCAGATCGTCTCGCAGGACGCAGAATTCGGCGTGCTCCAGGAAGACCGGCCTGGTCAGGCACTGGCCGTCGTATGAGGTCGCGGCCAGGCTGACCAGCTGGCGCGCCACCCGCACCAGCTCACCTGCTGGCATCTCACGCCGTGCCATCTCGGCCAGGTAGCGGCTGGTGATCGTGTTGGGAGTCAACTGCCGACAGGCCCTTCGGCGAGGCGCGTTCCTCGCATCGTAATGCCGCGCGGCCAGCGCGCCGCCTGCCGGATCCCGGCGGCCGGGGACCGGATCCGGGCGGGGTGACGGCGAGCCGCGGCAAACGCGGGCGGGATGTCAGAGGGTTCTGCTGGAATGCGTACGGACATGGACAGGCACCTTCCCGCATACCGCCTCGTCCGCTCGCGGGGCCGAGCGGACGAGCCGCCCACGCTGGACCCGGCCCAGCAGGCGGTGGTGAACCACACCACCGGCCCGCTGCTTGTGCTGGCCGGGCCCGGTACCGGCAAGACCACCACGATCGTGGAGACGGTGGTGGACCGTGTCACCCACCGCGGGATCGACCCGGATCGCGTGCTGGTGCTCACCTTCAGCCGCAAGGCAGCGGAGGAACTTCGGGAAAGGATCACCGGGCGGCTGCGCCGGACCACCCGTGAGCCGATTGCCCTGACCTTTCACAGCTATGCCTACGCGCTGGTCCGCCGGGAGTTCGTGCTCGCCGGGGATGAGCCACCCACCTTGCTGTCGGGCCCGGAGCAGTTGCTGGAGGTGCGGCGCATGCTCCGCGGGGAAGCCGAGGATGGCGGCGGGCAGTGGCCGCCCCGCCTGCGGCCCGCACTGGCCACTCGCGGGTTCGCCGGCGAATTGCGGGATTTCCTGCTTCGCGCAGCCGAGCGGGGCCTGGACGGACGAGGGCTGGCCCGGCTGGGCAGGCAGCGTGGGCGCGACGACTGGCAGGCCGCGGGCGCCTTCCTAGACCGGTACGCGGCGCGCTTCGACCTCGCCCCGGTCCCCGCCTACGACTACGCCGAGATCATCAGGATCGCCGCGTCGCTGCTGTCGCGTGCCGCGGTCAGGGACCGGGAGCGCAAGGCCTATGACGTCGTCCTCGTCGACGAGTACCAGGACACCGACCCAGCCCAGGAGGCGCTGCTGTACGCCCTGGCGGGCGATGGCCGGGAACTGATCGCGGTCGGGGACCCGGACCAGTCGATTTACGCGTTCCGCGGCGCGGACGTCCATGGGATCACCCGCTTCCCCGGGCGGTTCCGCACGCCCGATGACCGGCCGGCGAATGTCATCGCGCTGGGGACCTGCCGGCGCAGCGGGGCGGTCCTGCTGGCGGCGTCCCGGCGGGTGGCAAGCAGGCTCCCCGCCGCCCCGGGCGCGGGACCCGGCGCGCCCGGCGCGCCCGGCGGGTACGCGCGGCCGGGCGGTCCGGTCCGCCCGGCCGGCCCGGCCAGCCACCGTGACCTGGAACCGCTGCCCTCCGCGCCGCCGGGGCAGGTGCGCGTGATCACCGCCACCAGCGCCAGCCAGGAGGCCACACTGGTCGCCGACACGCTCCGGCGTGCGCATCTGTACGATGGCGTGCCCTGGCCGTCGATGGCGGTGCTCGTCAGGTCCGTGACCCATCAGGTCCCGCTGCTGCGCCGGGCCCTGACAGCGGCCGGGGTGCCCACGGCGATCGCCGGTGACGAACTGCCGCTCACGGCCGAGCCGGGGGCACGGCCGCTGCTGCTGCTCCTGCGGTGCGCGCTGCGTCCCGGCACACTCGATGAGGACGCGGCGGCACAGCTGCTCACCGGGCCGCTGGGCGGAAGTGACGCGCTGGGCCTGCGCAGGCTGCGCCGGGCGCTGCGGGCAGCCGCGCAGGCCGCCGGGCAGGAGATGCCGGATGAGCCGCTGGCCACGGCGCTGCGCGACCCCCGGGAGCTCATCCTGATCGACAGCCCGGCCGCGGACGCGGCCCGGCGGGTGGCCGAACTGCTCACACTCGCCCGCGAAACGGCCGCGGAGGGCACCGCACACGACACGCTGTGGGCGATCTGGGACGCATCCGGCCTGGCCGCCTCGTGGCAGGCAACGAGCGCGGCTGGCGGGTCCCGCGGTGCTGCCGCAGACCGTGACCTGGACGCCGTGGTCGCGCTGCTCGAATCCGCCGCCCGGTTCACCGCCCGGCTCCCACCCGGGTCGCCGTCACTGTTCCTGGACAGTCTCTCCGGCCAGGAAATCCCCGGGGACACACTGGCGCAACGTGCCCCCCATGGTGATGCCGTCCGCATCCTCACCGCGCACCGGGCGAAGGGCCTGGAATGGGATGTCGTCGTGGTGGCGGGGGTCCAGGAAGGTATCTGGCCTGACCTGCGGCTGCGGTCGTCGCTGCTCGGCATGGACGAGCTTGTTGACATGGCGGACGGGGTGGCCGGACCCGCCGCCGGGACCGATGCCGCCGCCGCGGCGCTGGCCTCCAAGCTGCTCAGCGAGGAGCGGCGGCTGTTCTACGTCGCCGTGACCCGGGCCCGCCGCACCCTGGGGGGGACCGCGGCGGGCGGGGAGGACAGCGAGGAACGGCCGTCGAGGTTCCTGGCCGAGCTGGCCGGCGACGCGATCGGGATCGAGCATGTCAGCGGGTCGGAGCTGCGCTGGCTGTCGCTGCCGGCGCTCACCGCCGACCTGCGGCGGGTGGCGGCTGACCGGGCCCGGCCGCTCTCGTTGCGCCAGGCTGCGGCCGGGCAGCTCGCCAGGCTCGCCGAGGCCGGCGTCCGCGGGGCCGGCCCCGGCCACTGGTATCAGCTCACGGGAGTGTCCGACCCCGGTGCGCTCACCACCGGCGTGTCCGTCCCGATCACCGCACGGCCACCAGGGACTGCGCTGATGCGGGTCTCGCCGTCACAGGTGGAATCGTTCACCCGCTGCGGGCTGCGCTGGCTGCTGGAGGTCGCGGCCGGTGCCGGATCCTCCGACGTGATACGTCACTTCGGCATCGTCATCCACGCCGCCGCGGTGCTCGCCGCCGAAGGTGCGGCCGATTCGGCGATCGGCGAGCGCATCGACGAGGTCTGGCATCACCTGGACTTCGGCAGTGCCTGGTACAGCGAGAAGCAGCGCGAGCAGGCGCACCAGATGGTGAGCAAGTTCCTCGCCTGGCACCGGGAGAATCCCCGGGAGCTGGTCGCCTACGAGCAGAGCATGCGGGCGCAGGTGGGTGAGGTGGAGATCACCGGCCGGGTGGACCGGCTGGAACGCGACGGTGATGGCAGGGCGATCGTCGTCGACCTGAAGACCAGCTCGACGCCTGTGCCCGGCGCCGACCTCGACCGGCATCCGCAGCTGGGGGTGTACCAGCTCGCGGTCCTGCTGGGCGCGTTCGAGCGGCTCGGCCTGACCGAGCCCGGTGGCGCCGAGCTGGTGCAGGTCGGCAGGGCGAGCCTGGCCGCCCAGGTTCGCGTGCAGGCGCAGCGGTCCCTGCGGGAGGATCCGGAGCCGGGCTGGGCGCAGGAACTGGTCGAGACGGTGGCCGCTGGCATGGCGGGACCGCTCTTCGAAGCCAAGCTGAATCCCGGCTGCCGCAGGTGCCCGGTCGCTTCCAGCTGCCCGGCACACCCGGCAGGAGAGCAGGTGACGCCATGACCGGCGGCGTCCGCTACGGCCCCGGCCAGCTGGCCCGCCTGCTCGGTCTGCCTGAGCCCACCGCCGAGCAGGAAGACGTGATCGGCGCGCCGCTCCAGCCGCTGGCTGTGATCGCCGGGGCGGGATCGGGCAAGAGCGAGACCATGGCTGCCCGGCTGGTCTGGCTCGTCGCCAACGGCCTGGTCGCCCCGCACCGCGTGCTCGGTCTTACCTTCACCCGCAAGGCCGCCGCCGAACTGGGGCAGCGGGTCCGTGCCCGGCTTGACGGGCTGCACCGGGCTGGCCTGGACGTGGGTGGGCGGGAGCCGGCCGGGGAAGGAGCGCTGGACGGCGAGCCGGTCGTCTCCACCTACCACGCCTACGCCGGCCGGCTGGTCGCCGACCACGCGCTGCGCGAGGCCCTTGAGCCGTCGATGCGCCTGATCACCCCCGCCGTGGCCTGGCAGATCGCCGCCCGCGTGGTCAGCGCCTACAGCGGGCCGATGGATGCGGTGGACCGGGCCCCGCAGTGGGTGACCGCCGCCGTGCTCGCGCTGAGCGGTGAGCTCGCCGAGCACCTGCGGGCCCCCGGCGACGTCCGCGAGGTCGGAAAATGGCTGGCCGCGGCGGTTAGGGCGGTCCCCGGGCAGGTGCGTGCCCCGGTCAGGAAGATCATCGACTGCCAGCGCACCCGTGAGCAGCTGCTCCCGATGGTGGCGGCCTTTGCCGAGGCCAAAGCCGCCCGGGAGATGATCGACTACGGCGACCAGGTGGCGCTGGCGGCCCGGATCGCCACCCGCCACCCCGAGGTCGGCGCCCTCGAACGGGGGCGGTACCAGGTCGTGCTGCTGGACGAGTACCAGGACACCAGCCATGCGCAGCTGGTGCTGCTGCAGGCCCTGTTCGGCGGTGGTCATCCGGTCACCGCCGTCGGTGATCCTTGCCAGTCGATCTACGGCTGGCGCGGTGCGAGCGCGGGCAACCTGCTGCGCTTCCGGACCGACTTCCCGGGGCGCCGCAACCGGCCAGCCGAGGTGAAGAAGCTGTCCACCAGTTTCCGCAATACCGAGCGCGTCCTGGATGCGGCCGCCGCGCTGCAGGAGGGGCTGCGGGCGGAGGCGCCGGATGTGCCACGGCTCGTGCCACCACCGCAGCGGGCAGGCCGTGGCCAGGTGGTCTGTGCCCTGCTGGAAACCGCCACCGACGAGGCGGGCTGGGTGGCGGCGCAGATCGGGGCACTGCTGAAGCTGCCGGCGGCCACCGCCCCGGACGGGGATCCCTGGCCCGGGCCGGGCCAGGCCAGCGTCCGCGCGTCCGACATCGCGGTGCTCTGCCGTAAGCGGTCACAGTTCCCGGCGCTGCGGGCGGCGATCGAGGCGCGCGGGATCCCGGTCGAGGTGGTGGGTCTCGGCGGGTTGCTCACCGTCCCCGAAGTAGCCGACGTGGTGGCCACGTTGCGGGTGCTGCACGATCCGACCGCATCCGGCTCACTGGCCAGGCTGCTGACGGGCCCGCGGTGGCGGATCGGGCCACGTGATCTGGTGGCCCTGGGCAGGCGGGCCCGCGACCTGGCCCGCGAGCACCGCGGTGCCGGGCAGGCCAGTCCGGCCGGCCCCGGGCACGCCGGCCCTGGGCAGGGTGACTCCGGGCGGGGTGACTCCGGGCGGGGCGGCCCGGTTCGGGCCAGCCCCGGGGCGGCCCGGGGTGGGGCAGGAGAGTGGGCACGGGAAAGCGTTCAGGATGATGATGCTCTTGCGCTGGCGGTCACGGATCTGACCGCTGAGCAGGGCAGTCTGGTGGAGGCCCTGGACGATCTCGGCCCCACGGCCGGGTACTCGCCGCTCGGGTACGCGCGGTTCGACGCGCTCGCGGCCGAGCTGCGCATGCTGCGCGGCCACGTGGACCGGCCGCTGCCCGATCTGGTGGGGGAGATCGAGCGGGTACTCGGGCTGGATGTCGAGGTGGCGGCCCAGCCCTGGCGCGACCCCGCCGCTGCCCGTGCCGACCTCGACGCGTTCGCGGACGCGGCGGCCACATTCGCCGACGACGAGGAAGAGCCGACACTCGGCGCGTTCCTCGCCTACCTGACCGCGGCCGAGGCGGAGGAGTACGGCCTGGAGTCCGGCCAGCCGAGCGGGGCGAACGCCGTCACCATGACCACCGTGCACGGCGCCAAGGGGCTGCAATGGCCGGCCGTGGTGGTGCCCGGGCTGTCGGCCGGGCCCAGGGTGCGGGTGTTTCCGGCCAGGCCGCTGGCCAGCACCCGGTGGACGGAGAACCCGCGACTGCTTCCGTTCGGCTTGCGCGGAGACGCGGGGGATCTGCCGGCCCTCGCTGACCTGGCAAAGGACTCACTGGATGATTTCAAGGCCGCGTGCGCGGCCCGTGACCTGGCCGAGGAGCGACGGCTGGCGTACGTGGCGGTGACCCGGGCCGCGTTCTGGGTCGCCTGCACCGGCTACTGGTGGGGGGACGGCGTCTCCCGGTACGGCCCGTCACCGTTCCTGGCGGAAGTGCGGGCAGCCTGCGAGGCCGGGGCCGGGACCGTGGCGCACTGGGCGCCGGAGCCCGATGAGGAGGCGGCCAACCCGGCCATGGCCGAACCGGTGCCGGTGCCCTGGCCCACGACCCCGGCCGGGGACCGGTACGAGGCGGTTCGTGAGGCGGCGGAGCTGGTCGAACGTGCCCGGGCCGGCCAGGCCGGCCGGGGTGAGCCACTGCATGGGCAGGACCAGGTGCTGGCCGAGGCGTGGGCGCGGGACGCCGGGATTTTGCTGGCCGAGCGCGAGGAGCGCCGCGGCGACGCCGCGGCGGCAGTCTGGCTGCCGGGGCGGCTCTCGGTGTCGTCACTGGTGACGATGGCCGCCGACCCAGCTGAACTGGCCGGGCAGATCCGCCGCCCGATGCCGCGCCCGCCCGCGCCGCAGGCGCAGCGCGGCACCGCCTTCCACCGGTGGCTGGAGGAGCGGTTCGGCCAGCAGCGGCTGATCGATCCGGCGGACCTGCTCGGCGCCGCCGACGAGCCCGCCGACGGCGACGCCGGCGACCTCGCTGTGCTGCGGGAATTGTTCGAGGCGGGGGAATGGGGCGACCGCTGGCCGCTGGAGGTGGAGGTGTCGTTCGAGACCCTCCTCGCCGGCCGCGCGGTACGCGGGCGGATCGACGCCGTATTCGCGGACGCCGGCGACGGCGGCTACGACGTGGTGGACTGGAAGACGGGCGACCCGCCGGCCTCGCAGACCGGGCGCCGGGCGGCCGCTGTCCAGCTCGCCGCCTACCGGCTGGCCTGGGCCGGGCTCGCCCAGGTGCCGCTCGACCAGGTCCGGGCCGCGTTCTACTACGTGCGCCACGGCCTGACCCTGCGGCCCGCGGACCTGCTCGACGAGGCCGGGCTGGCCGCGCTGATCGAGAGCATTCCGCTGGCCGGGTGACCGGCGGGCTCCCGGAGGCCTGGGCAGGCACGCCATTTCTGCCTTTCCCCCGGTCCGGTCCGGGCGACATACTCATGGCGTGGTTCACAAAGCTTGGGCTTCGCCGGCATCGAACTCGGCTCCGCGGAGTTCGACCGCGAATTCCAGGTGAAGTCCGAGAGCCAGCAATTCGCCGGCGAACTGATCGACCCGGCGATGATGACTCATGTCCGCCTGGCGGTACCCGGTGCGACACGACGATCACCGCCGCATTGCTGGTTCTGCTGGCCACCCAGGGCCTGATCTTGGTCACCTCCGTGGCGGGAGGTGCTTCCGCCACGGTCCGCCGGCCAACTGGGCCGGAGCCTGACCCTCAGGTTCGCCGGGCCGACATCCCTGGACATGGTCAATATGGTCCGGAATGGCAGCCCTTAGCGGCCAGCCATGACGGATCATCAGCGCTCCGGCCATGATAGTGGACATTTTCCCGTGATATATGCGGAGAAGTGTCCACTATCATCCGGTAACCCGCAGACGGTGTTGCGCAACCGGCCATGTGGGGTCAGTGTGACCCGTGAGGCTCAAGGCCAGCAGGCGCCAG
>DPMS01000637.1 GCA_003541285.1 Actinomycetota bacterium | reverse complement strand
ATTGGTCAGCAGGGCCCCGAATGACGTCAGGCTGCCATTCTCGTAGGCGGCCGCCGCGATCTGCGCGATCTGCCTGCGCGCCACCTGAAACTGGGCACGATCCCGGCCAGCCTCGCGGTTGACGAGCGCAAGGCGCTGCCTCGCGCTGGCCAGTACCTGAACGGCCATGTCGTACTGCTGGACCGCCTGGTCTTCCAGGGTCGTCAGCTTGGCGAGTTTGGCCCGGACCTGGCTGAGGCTTGGCTGCGGCGCTGCCCCTGCCGTCCCGGCGGAGGAGATCAGGGCCGCCACGGCAAGCAGCACGGCGGTGAGTGCGGCGGCGCGGGAGATCAGGGAACGGATGGCAGGCGAACGCATACCCACGGTGTGACACGCTCCTACGTCCTTACCCGCCTGACGGTCAGTTGACGGGCCTGGGCTACGGGCGCTCCCCAACCGCGGGGCTGCAGTGCGGCCGGGCTGATGTGCCCAACCGGGGCCACGTGGGCACCCGGCCGCGTCCTCCGGTAGTTCCCGGTAGTTCTCCGGCAGGATCGTGAACCGCGCTGAAGGGTCCAGCGGTAGCCGGCCACCATCGCTGTCACGAGACGGCGGGGCGGTTCGGCCGGGACCGACAGTAACACCTATATCGTTCTGATAACGGCAATATCGCTTAGATAACGGTCGGCCGTCCGGGTCCTGGTGGGCGGGGAACTGGCCGGGCAGCCGGCCGATCCGGAGGTGGCCGGTAGCGGTGGTCCCCATGTCGGCAAGCAGGTTCAGCAGGTTGGGCGCGAACCGGGGATCATGGTGACCGGACAGCCTGTCCCCGGCCGTCCAGCCCGGCAGCCGGCCGGAAAGTGCGGCGGTGCCGGGATCCGCGCACACGGCCGCGCGGGCCGCCACCACCTGAGGATGGTCCGCCGGCTGGTGATGCCGCGCGCCAGCATCCCGCGGCGGGTCAGGGGTGCAGCGGGAGCCTTTGAAGATTTTGTCCACGGCGTTCTTCGGGCCATACACGGCCAGCCCCACCAGCGGCATCTCCCCGGCGGTCACCGCACGGACGGCCGCCCGGTTGTCCAGGTCGTGGCCGGTCTTGAACATGTCCTCGATGTACACCGCGATGTCCAGCTCACGGGCCAGCGCCCGGCCGTGCGCGCTGCCCAGGCTCTGCACATCGGCTGTGTAGACAAGCACGGGCTGGCGGAACATCGGGAGGTAGAAGTTGCCCGAGCCGTCCTGGTACCGCTCCCCGAACACCTCGGGACGCCCGCCGGCGACCGCGCTGGCCAGGAACGCCGTCACGTTGAGCTGCTGCCACTGGGCGAGGTCCTCCCGGACCGCGATCGCAATCTTGGTTTCGAAACGCATGCTGCCAGCCTGGCGGCCCGGCCACCGGCGGTCTTGAACGCTCGTGCGGTCAGGCGGTGGCCTGGCGAGAATGGGGATATGGCAGCGGACTGGTGGCGCTACTGGCGCTCGGCCGACGGGATGCTGGAGGCGATGCACGCTCACTTCGAGCGGCACGTCTACCACCGGCACAGCCATGAGACCTACTCCTTTGGCATCACCGAGGACGGCGTGCAGTCCTTCACCTGCCGCGGGTCGGCGCGGGCCAGCGCCACGGGGATGGTCATGGCGTTCAATCCCGACGACCCGCACGACGGCCAGGCGTGCGATGAGCTTGGTTTCACGTACCGGATCGTCCACCTGCGGCCAGAACTGGTCACCGGCGTGCTGACCGACATCACCGGGCGCCGGGCCGGCCCGCCGCTGTTCGCCAATCCGGTGGTCAGCGACCCGGTCCTGGCCGGCCACCTGCGCGACCTGCACCGCGCGCTGGTCGCGGATGCGGCCGCGCTGTGCCGTGACGAGTTGCTGGCCACGGCGGTCTACTCGATCGTGCGCCGGGCCGCCGTCCGGGCCAGGCCACCCGCCCGGGGCCCGGCCGGAGCTGACGCGCGAGCCGTCGCCCGGCGGGTACGGCAGGTGATCCACGACACCTACCTCGACGACATCACCGCGGCTGACCTGGCCGCGGCGGCCGGCCGGAGCCGGTTCGCCGTGCACCGCGCGTTCACCTCCGCCTACGGGCTCGCGCCCGGGGACTACCAGCGCCAGCTCCGGCTGCGCGCCGCGCGCCGCCTGATCGCGCAGGGAAAGCCCATCGGCACGGCTGCCACCGAGGCCGGGTTCAGCGACCAGAGCCATCTCACCCGCTGGTTCATCCGCTGCTACGGCATCACGCCAGGCGGCTACCAGCGTGCCGTCCGGCCGCATCCGCATCAGCCGCCCCGGCCAGCGCCTCGGTGAGACCGGCCGAGCAGTCCCATGGTCTGAAGCCGGCGCGCGGAGGCCTCCCAGTCCTCATCGCTCCACCCCCGGGTCGGCTGGATGAGCTCCCGGGCGATGGCCCGGTGGCAACCAGCGTCAGGTGGCGTCGAGCCCGCGCGGCCCGGCTGCCACCGCGGCGAGGACATGGCCGTCGCCCCGGCGCTCGCGCACGATGGTGGCGGCCAGCCAGGCGGACGCGACGGTGTCCCGCGGCCGGGGCACCTGCGACCACGCCGAGGTCAGCGGACGGCCTCGAACCGGAGCCAGCCATCCCTTCCACAGCAGAACGGACGGCTCAGCCAGGCTGGCGATGGCCGGCCGGTCAAGGTGGTGGCGCAGGGCGTCGGCGGCGCTGGTGAGGCGGCAGCCGACGATGGCGGCGGGATCGGCGAACCGCCAGCCGTCCGGGATGGCCCGCCCGGCCAGCCCACCGCACGCCCGGCGGCCGGCTAGCAGGTTGCCCGCGTGGTCTGCTGTCAGCCGTAGCTGCGCAGCCGCTGCCACATCTGGGCCCAGGGGTGGCGGGGGCCGGTACACAGGTAGACGTGGCCACCCCATTCCTGGTTGTGGATGCCGTACGGGTTGGACAGTATGGCCACGGCCCGCACGCTGGTGAAGAACTGCCGCAGGTAGGCGGCGTCCCCGCCACCGTCGACGGGGCCGGGCATGACGGCCACCACGGTGGTGGCGCGCGGGTTGCCCGGCCCCCACCACCAGTAGGTGTTGTGCCCGCTCACGGCCGGTGGCAGGCCGGTCCCCCTGCCCAGCTCGTTGATGGCGCTGGCCTCGCCGTAGTTGGAGGTGAAGATCACCGCGCTGGCCCGCTGCCGGGGCGGCAGGGAGGTCCACACCGTGCGGACGGTGCTGACGAGCTGGGGCCATCCGATGGACTCGGCCATCGCCTGGTTCACCTTGTATGTCCAGCCGATGCCGGCCGGGGCCAGCACCGGCAGGACGAGCGGCAGTGCCGCTGCGGTGGTCAGGCTGGTGGCCAGCAGCAGGTTGCGGAGCCTGCCCGGGCGGGCCGTCAGCCAGCCGTCGATGGCCACAGCGCCGGCCGCGAGCAGGTAGATGTATGCCCCGGCCAGGTAGTAGATCTTCGCGCCGGTGGTGAGCGCGAAGAATATGAACAGCAGCCCGTACGCCCATGCCAGCGCGCGCCATAGCGGGCGCCTGGATCGCCACAGGAAGCGCAGCCCGGCGACCCAGACCCACACCAGGGCCAGGGCGGTCATGATCAGCTGGCCGATCACCCAGGAGCTGATGTTGCCCAGGCCGCCGTTTTCCTGGTTGAGCGCATGGGTCATGGCGATGGCCGCCCACTGGTGCTGCGCCTGCCACCAGATGTCGGGAATGGTGAAGGCCGCCGCGATCAGGGCGCCAGCCGCGAACCAGCGGTTCAGGACCAGCCGCCTGCCACCGGACAGCAGAGCGCCGATGAGCAGCGCGACAGCGAACAAGCCGACGCTGTGCTTGTTGGCCAGCCCCAGGCCGAGGACCACGCCGCCGGCCAGCCACCAGCGGCAGTCGCCGGTCCGCCCGATCCTGGCGACGATGAGCGCCAGGCCCGCCCACGCCAGCACGTCAAAGGCGGTCGGCCCGGCCAGGTGATCGATGGCCAGCAGGGCCGGCATCGTGGCGGCCGCGACCGCGGCCAGCAACTGGGCGCGCCGGCCGCCGCCGAACTCGCGGGCGGTCAGCCCGCTGACCACGACCGTTGCCCACGCCGCGAGCGCGGGCCACAGCCGCAGCCCGGGCACCGACACACCGAACAGCTTCAGTGACACCCACGCCAGCAGCGGCGTCAGCACCGGCTGATCAACGTAGCCACCCTGCAGATGCTGGGCGCAGGCCAGGAAATACAGCTCGTCGCGGTGAAAGCCATACCGCCCCGACAAGGCCATCAGCACCGCGAAAACGACACCGCCAACCCCGATCACCCGCCGGTCAAACCGCCCGGTGCCGCTCAGCCGGGCAACCGAAGCCGGGCCCGTCCCGGACCGGCGTTCTGGTGATCTTTCCAGGAGGTTCATGACCGTTATCGTCGGCCGCCAGGCCGCCAGGGCGCATCGGCCGCAGTGCCCGTTCCCGCGGCCATCCCTGGGCGCGATGTTCGCCCCCATGGTGGCGCGGTTTCCGCCGCAAGTAGGTGCCAGGCAGATCAGCCGCACGGAGGATAGCCAGAGCATCAGGCCAGGCTTTACGATTGGCCGCTGAGTGGTTTGCCGCCCCTTGCAGTGGCGGCCAGCGGCCTGCTGGGCGCCGCCGGGTGCCTGGCCCAGTTCGAGCTGATGGCGTGCGGGGACGAGGTGACGAGCCGCAAACCTGACCCGGGCGAGCGGGCTCCTGCGCGCCCTCGCGTCATGACGACGCTGATCACGGGTAGCCGTCAGGTCAGCTCCAGCAGCAGCCGGGCCAGCTCCTCGGGCCGGTTGCTGGCGATCATGTGGCTGGTCGCGATCTCCCGGTAGCGCCAGGCTGGTGAGTGCCTGGCCCGGTCGGCGGCGGCCCAGAACGGCCCGCCGGTCTCGGGCCGGGGCTCCCCGGTCGCCTTGATGTAGGTGCGCGTGAACGGGTAGTCCTCCAGCGGGCGCAGCAGCCGGACCGGCTCGCTGAAGCACCCGGCCGGCTGCGGCGTGCGCCGCATGCTGGCCCATGCCGCCTCAGCCGGATCGTCGAACTCCCGGGCGATCGGCGCCACCAGCCAGTCGCCGCCGAGCTCGATCACGCCGCGCCCGGTCCCGCCGCCGGTGACGCTGTTGACACTGTCGCCGTCACCGGGCACGAAGGCATCGAGGTAGACCAGGTGATCGACCCGGTCGCCGATATGCTCCAGCGCCCCGGTGACCACGAACCCCCCATACGAGAAGCCCAGGAGCACGATCCCACGAAGATCCTCATACAGAACGGTGTTGACGACATCGCTGATATGGGTCGTCAGGCACACCTGAGGGCTGGTCAGGTGCGCCCGTTCACCGATACCGGTCAGGCTCGGCGTGAAAACCTCGTGGCCAGCCACCCGGAGCGGGCCGCGGACCTTACGGAAGCCGTGCGCGCCGCCCCATGCCCCGTGCACCAGAACAAAGATCGCCATCCCTGTCGGCCCCATCCCAGGACGTTTGATCCCAGTTGACCAGGCTGGTGATGTTACCGCCCCACCGCACGCGGTCCCCCCCGTCATCCCGGGTACCTGGACAAAGTGGCCCACTGCCGGTCCGGGCTGTGGCAGGTTAGGCCCACCAAGAGTACGGACTTGTTGTTGAACGCGAATCCGGCTCGTTGTTGCCGTCAATCCTGTGGGGTGGTGAACTGCCGGTGCGTTCCCGCTTTCTCCTCCTGGCTGTCGTGGCCGCTGGGCTGACGGTGCCAGCCTGCGGTGCTCCAGCACACCCGGGAGGTGGCCAGGCATCAGCCCCGGCCACCGCGCCAGCCCCCGCCATGGCTATGGTCCCCCCGGTGGCAGCCCAGTCGGCGGTTGTCCTGAGGGTGCCGCGCCGTGAGCGCGGTGGGGCGCTGTCCAGGCCACGGACGTTGACGGTGCCTGCCGGATGGACGGCCACGGTGTGGGCCCGGGTCCACGATGCCCGGATGGAAGCCTGGACTCCCGAGGGCGACCTGCTGGTCAGCCAGCCCAATCATGGCAGCATCGTGGAACTGCGGCCCGATGCGCATGGCACCGCCAGGCCGCACACGCTGCTGTCCGGGCTGAATTTGCCGCAGGGCATGGCGTTCGCCCGCTTCGCGGGCCACTGGGTCCTCTATGTCGGGGAGTCAGGCCAGATCGACCGGTACCCGTGGGGGGCCCAGGGGATCAGTGGCGCACGCACCGTGATCGTCGCCAATCTCCCTGGCCCTCACCCGGCCAACTATGACCATCCGTGGAAGGACGTGGTGGTCGCCCCGGACGGGACTGTCTACTTCAGCGTGGGCAGCTCGTCGAACGACAGGCCCGGCGACCGGACCTCCTCGCCGCCGCGCGCAGTGATCATGGCTGTGAACCCCGACGGCAGCCATCTGCGCGTGGTAGAGAAGGGGGTACGCAACGGTGAGGGCCTGGCAGTGGCCCCCGACGGCACGGTGTGGACTGCGATCAACAACCGCGACGACGTGCCGTACCCGTTCCACGCGTCCTACGCCGGAGTCAGCCACGCCTTCGGCAGGGTAATCCCGGCCTATGTCGACGAGCATCCACCCGACGAGGTCGTGCCGGTCACGGTCGGCCGGGACCTCGGCTGGCCATACTGCAACCCCGATCAGGATCTGAATCAACCCGCCGGGTCGCTGGCCAACGTGCCGTTCGTGCCCGACTCGGTGGACAACCCAGGCGGCAGGCATCTGGACTGCGCTTCACTACCGCCGGTCGAGGTTGGTCTCCCGGCGCACAGCGCACCGCTCGGCATGTCCTTTCTGGAGAGCACTGCCATCCCGGCACCGTGGTCGGGTGGCGCCGTCGTCGCTGCGCATGGCTCGTGGAACCGCCAGCCGCCTCGCTCCCCGGCAGTGCTGTGGATGGCGTGGAACGCCGCCAAGCACACCCTGGAACCAGCGGTCACTTTGGTGACCGGGTTCCAGAACGCCGACGGCACCCGCTGGGGCCGCCCCGGCGACGCCGTGGCCGGCCCAGACGGCGCGCTCTACGTCAGCGATGACCTAACCGGGGCGATCTACCGGCTGGCGCCCCCCAGCTGACCGGGCTCGGCCAGCGCGGCAGACAGCACCGACAGCACCGACNNGGGCGTGGGTTACTGCGTCGCCGGCGAGCCCGCCTGAGGCGGGGCCGGGCCGGGCAGAACGGGTGTGGCCGGCTCGGTGGCAGGCGGTGCCCCGCTGGCCAGGCCGGACCCGGCGAGCCGGGCAATGCCCCAGGCGGCAGCAGCGCAGGCGGCCAGTTCCACCACGATCCGGCCTGGGCCGTCATTGAGCCGCTCGTGATAGGTGACCAGGCCGAGCAGTGACCCGCTGACCGGCTCGAGAACCGCGAACGCCGGCAGGAAGGCAGCCAGCCCGGCGGCCCGGTAGCCGTTCTGCTGAATCGTGTAGGTCAGCAGGCCAACCACCATGAGCAGGTAGAGCCGGGCGTCGGCGAACACCGCCAGCAGGTGCCCGGCGGCAAGCACCGACACCGACTTGATGAGCGCGTCGGTAGCTCCGGCGGCCATCCCGCCGCCCACACCGAGCAGCAGAGCGCGGCGGGAGGCGGGGAACCGGCCAGCCAGCACCGCGCACAGCCCGATCAGGCCGACCGCCGCGGCGGCCGCGAGCCCCAGCACAGCCGCACTCGCGGTGCGCCGGCCGCCGGTGGGCTGGCCCGCCGCGAGGAAGACGGCAAGCCCGGCCGCAACCGCCAGCACGGCAGCCCATTCGCCGCGGCGCAGCGGGCGCCGGTCNNCCTGACCTTCCCAGCAGCCCTCTGCCCGCATAGTCCCCCGCGGACCAGGTCAGGGCAAGACCATGCCCCGTACTCTCAGCGTCACCGGGCAGCCGCCCGGAATGGCCGTTCCCCGTTACAGTGACTGAATGCTGCCGGGACCGCGCGAAGTTCAGCGCGTCCAGCTCGGTGACATGTACGGCA
>DPMS01000540.1 GCA_003541285.1 Actinomycetota bacterium | reverse complement strand
ACCCTGTGGGCGCCTGCGGCCAGTCAACGACGTGCTCGCTGCCGCGGGTCTTGAGACACGCAGCCCTGCCAGGCCCCAGATTCCGGGTCCTTCCTGAACTGCAGGAATGCCGGGTTGCGACCTAGTCCAGTCCACCGGTACCTGGCTGCGTCGAGACCGCCGTCCAGCGCTGGCACTTCGCCCGCCTGTCCGGCTGAGCCTCGCTACGTCGGGCCTGGTCCGGGCAGGCAGTCACTTGCCCGAGTCACTGGGCTGGAACATGTTGGCTGCGGATCCCCAGGTGATGGGCGTCAGCAAGGACGGGCCTCTTGCACGCTCATCAGGCGTGTTGCCTTGGGAACTGCCGGACCCCAAGTGACTGGCGTTAGTCACTTTTTCTCGAACGCAGACACGAAAAACCGTGGAGCTAAGGAGATTCGAACTCCTGACCTCTTGCATGCCATACGAACTCCCCCGGTCGCTGGACGGGGCTGGGCATCGCCTTGTGTGCCCCCTGCCTGCGGCAATTGTGGCCGGGTGTGGCCTGGCGTCGCCGGGTGCCTGGCGCCGTTGGCTCCCAGCTTGGCTCCCACGGAACTCCTTAGCATCGCTAATGTTCGATTATTCGAACACCCTAAGAACCGCGGATCTGGACGCCGTGGGCGCACGCGCCGGTGATCGGCGCAGCTCAGGGCGAAAGGCGAACCTGCAATGCGGCTGCACACCCGGTTCGCGGCACAGTGGCTTTCTGGTGGCTGACCGGAGCGGCGCTCTTAGCCGTTTGCTCCGCAAACTGGCCAGGCGCCGATGCCCTGGCCAGCGACCACCCGCTGGGCCACGGCGATCTGCTGGGCAGGGGTGGCCTGGTTGGCGGAAGCGGCGTACTGGCTGCCGCCGTAAGCCTGCCAGGTCTGCTGGGTGAACTGGAGCCCGCCGTAGAAGCCGTTGCCGGTGTTGGTGCTCCAGTTACCACCGGACTCGCAGGCGGCGATGGCTGACCAGTTCACCCCTCCCGATGAGCCCGGTGCTGGCCCGGCACCGGTGGCCGCTGGCGGTGCCGCTGCCGGTGCGCCCACCGGCGAAGCCGCGGACGGCGGGGCTGGGATGGCGGCCATGGCGGCGTGAACCATCTCCTGCCTTACCCGGGGCGAGCCCGGCAGCCGCAGCCGCTGGCCTGCTGTGATCATGCTCGGGTTGGGCACCCGGTGGCGGTTGGCCCACCACAGGGCGGGCCAGTCGGCCGCGCGGCCATACTCGTGGGCTGCGATAGCGGACAGGGTGTCACCCGGCCGGACCGTGTAGGCGCCGTGGCCGTGATGGTGGGCTGCCGGATGCAACGAAATCGTGAAGGCCAGCAGGGCCTTCGCCATGCCGGCAACTGGAATACTGGGCATGTCGGGGTTCCTCTCAAGGGTTGGTCCGACAAAGGTCCCGGCCACGTGCTGCAACACCTGGCCGGGACCGCTTTGGCTAACGGGTCACGCCCGGGGAAGCCACCACCTCCTGCCCGCGCTGGGTGCGGGTGCAGCGCGATATCACGCGGCTTTCACCTCTGGCTCGCCCTGAACTGGCCACCCAGCGAGGATAAGCACAACTCCGCCGGTCATGCAGCCGGGGCAGGCCAGAAACACCCCCAAAACCATCACCGGCGTGCCCGGTGGGAAATTCTGTTACTACTGAGCTTCCCGTGATACCCGCCTAGCCACCCCGCAGTGACATTCCACACAAAGACCACCTCCTCAGGGCGCACGCCAGCGGGGCAACTCGGCGACCGAGCCGAAGAAATCGTCGATCTGCCGGACCACGCTCATGAAGTCACCGGCCTCCACCGGCTTGCTGACATACGCGTTGGCGTGCAGCGAGTAACTGCGCAGGATGTCCTCGTCCGCTTGCGAGGTAGTCAGGACCACCACCGGGATGGCCCGCAGATCGGGATCCGATTTCAGCTCGGCAAGCACCTCCAGGCCATTGCGCCTGGGCAGGTTGAGGTCAAGCAGGACCAGGTCAGGCCGCGGCGCCGTCTCGTACTCGCCCTTCCTGCGCACGAACTGCAGCGCCCGGTCCCCGTCGCTCACCACATGCAGCGCGTTACGTATCCGGTAATGCTGGAACGCCTCCCTGGTGATGAGCACGTCCCCCTCGTCATCTTCGACGAGCAGTATGTCAACGACACGGCGCAAGGTGCGGTCGGTCATCGCCCTTCCTCATTCACCGGTGATGCCGGCAGCGTGAAACAGAACCTGGAGACGGTCCCGGCCGAGGTGTCCAGCCAGATCCGCCCGCCGTGATACTCGATGATCTTCCGGCACATGGCCAGGCCAATGCCAGTGCCCGGGTAGGCGTCCTTGCTGTGCAGCCGCTGGAAGATAACGAAGATCCGCTCCGCGAACTCCGGTTCGATGCCGATACCGTTGTCCGTGACCGAGAATAGCCAGGTTTCCCCATCACGGCGGGCCGACACCGCGACGCGCGGAGGCTGCTCCCCGCGGAACTTCAGCGCGTTGCTGAGCAGGTTCTGGAACACGGCGACCAGCAGCGACTCTTCGCCCTGCACGACCGGCAGTGCGCCGATCTCGATGGTGGCATTGCAGGCCGCGATTTCCGCGGACAAGTTGGCCCGTGCCTGGTCCAGCGCTGCGGCGCAGGACACCGGCACCGGGTCCAGCGCGACCCTGCCGACCCGGCTGAAACTCAGCAGGTCGTTGATCAGCGCCTGCATCCGCTTGGCACCGTCCACGGCGAGCCCGATGTACTGGTCGGCCCGCTCGTCCAGCTGTCCGGCGTAGTTGCGCTGCAGCAACTGGCAGAAGCTCGCCACCTTCCGCAGCGGCTCCTGCAGGTCGTGTGAGGCGACGTAGGCGAACTGCTCCAGTTCGGAATTGGAGCGCTGCAGGTCACGTGACTGCGCCTCCAGGTTCGCGTGCGCGGCCTGGAGCGCGGACAACTCCCGCAAAATGCGTTCCCGCATCCGGTTGACGTCCGCCCCCAGCTCCCGCACCTCCCTGGGCCCGCTCTGGGCGACCTCGTGAGTGAAGTCGCCCCCGGCCACCTGCCGGGCGTCGGCGGCGAGCCTGGACAGCGGCCGGATCGCGGCCATCCGCAGGCCAAGGGCGAGCAGCACCACGATGAGCAACAGCACCACCGCGATGGCCACG
>DPMS01000165.1 GCA_003541285.1 Actinomycetota bacterium | reverse complement strand
GCTGCGGCGCGCGACGCCGCTGCGGCGGACATACCGGTGACGCGCCATCTCCTGTGACATGGCCGAAGACGCTGCGGACCGGTGGCGCGCCGCTGGCTGCGATCCCTGGCCGGTCACACCCCGCCGTCACGCAAGCGTCACCGCCGCCTTCTGGCGCGCCAGCGCGGGAGCGCTCGCGCAGGTCAAGGACCGCATCCAGCGCCGCACGGGGCGAGGTGTGACCGTCCCGGACAGCCAGCGACCAGGCGCACACGCCAGCCCGGGATAGCGCGCCCAGTGCGCCACGCCGAACCGGGGCAGGCGGGCGGTCACAGTCCCGGCACGGCGCCGGCCCTCGTGCCGGATCTGCCGCAGCACCAGCGCGAACACGACCGCGACTGCGACACTCATGCCGCCCAGGTACAGCGCCGCCTGCTGGCCGCCTGTGACGTGCCCGTGCCAGCAGTTCGCGGTCGCCGACGCGGCGGTGAACACGAACAGGACTGCCCGGTAAAGACCGGAAGCTTCCCCGGCCAGCCCGGCGCGTAACGCGACGAGTGCCGCGACAAGCGACACGCCGTCGAGGGTGACCGGCACACCCCACGCGGCCACCCCGCTGACGCCCGATCAGGTAGGCGAGCCCCGTGAGACCGCGCCACGACCCGGCCACGATGACCGCCTCCACCGCCAGCAGCACGGCAGCCAGCAGGGCGGCGGTCCAGCAGCCACTGGACGACGACACACGGCCAGCAGGGGAACGGGTCACGGCGTCGTTCGCTCGCATGTACTGGCCTGGCGTTACTCCATGGGGGCGGGAGCCCGGCGACGTCACGGACTCACGCGGACTGCTTGTGCCCCCTGTGACAGCACTTGGCGTGGCGGAGGCCGATGGCTGCGGCATTACGCCTTTCATGAACTGGTCCTCCTCCGAAGGGAGTGGCAGCGCAGGCCCACCGCAGCGCGCAGACGCGNNGGCCGCTGCTGTGAGAGGGGCGGGGGGCGCGCCGGGAGATGGCACGCAGGAACCCCTGGACTCCCTTTGGACTCCGCCAGCGCCGGCGGGGCGTCCGGGAGCACGGCAGACAGAACAGAACGCGCTGGTCAGCGCGGGTACTACCAGGAGCCGGTGAGCGGATTCGAACCGCTGACCTGCCGTTTACAGGGGTTCTATCGCCCCTAGGACCATGATCCCGTAACAACTGTGCTAGCCCAGCTCACCCGCATTCATGCTGGTCAGTAGGCTTACGCGGCCATGATAGCAACCGTGCCGCCGTGTGCCGCGTAATACCGTTTTGTCTGTGGGTTTCCAGTGGTGGGGTCCGCCGGAGCGCGGACTTGTGGGGATTTTGTGGGCCTCACGGGAGGCCATGCGATTCGCCTGTGCCGAGGTGGAAGCATGACTCGGAGTTCAGCCAGTCGAGGTGGCCGAGACCAGCGTGTCGGGTCCTGACGGCGAAGCGGACCTCACCGTGGACTCTCGGACGGACTCTGCCCGGGGCTTGCTTTAGGTCATGAAAGTACTTTGAACTCCCGACATCCAGGACCACAACTCAGCGTGTCACCGTACAAACAGGCCGGGTAACAGCCTCCGCCCAGGTCAGCGACCTGTACGAGAATACGATCACCGCGTCTGAGGCCGCCTGACCGAGCCTTGCCGCTCCCATTCTGCTCCCATGATCGGGCAGCACGTTGCCGCGCAATCATCGTCGGCTTGTGGGGGTGTCTCGTCTTCGAAGCAGTCCGCCAGGGCTTGGTCCCTCGGGTGGCAGGCCGCACCCTCGCGGTCCATCCGGCTACTGGGGATCGTCAGTCAGCGTCGCAAGCTCTTGCGCGACCTGCTGTGCCTCATCGTTGAGGTTCAGGTTATGCAGGTCGATCTCCAGATTGTGCAGCGCGTTCACGAGGTCTTCGCGGAAAGCGTCTGGATGTGCGGCATGCAGCCAGCGGAATCGAGCGACAGCCTCGCGATCTGCGGTGAGTGCGTCGTGATGCCGATCCAGTTCCGTCAGATGGGCACCATATGTCAAGAGCGACGTGGCCAGGTCGGGGGTGAAGGCGTCCGGGCGGGCGGCGGCCAGCTGCCGGTACAGGTCCGCGGCTTCCTCGATGGCGGCCAGCGCGTCCTCGCGCCGCCCCAGGGCGGCACGCCTGACGACGGCTGGTCGTCTGGCTGCGCGGTCAGGGTTCTGCTTCTGGTTCTGGCGGTTCCCGCGACGGTGGGTCCGGTCGCCGGAGCAGGGCGGTGGCGCGGGGGTCGCCGGAGGCGAGCGCGTGGTTGATCAGCGCGGTGGTTCCGGCCGATGTGTTCAGCTCGACGGCGCTGGGGCGATGCTGCGATGGTTCCAGGTCGGCAGCGGCGTCGATGATCAGACGCTCGCCGGCCCGGTCGATGTCGGCTCCGCGGGAGAGCAGCCCTGGGCGGGTGATCCCGAGGCGGCGCAGGGTGTGTTCCACCGGCCCAGGCCGGTCGGCTGGCTCGGGCCGGTCGTCAGCAGCTCGAGGCCGGCTGGCTGGCGCGGCGGGGCGGCCCGGAGCGTGATCATGGCTGGCCTGGCGGCTGGCGCCGGTGGCGGCGGCTCGTGCGGCGGTTAGCACCCGGCTGGGCGCCCCGGTGGCCTCGGCGGCCTCCTCGACCGCCGCCGTGGCCTGGCGGCTGGCCTGCCCGGCATCCGCGTATTGGGCGAGCAGCAGGTCGATGCGGTCGTGGGGTGCCCGCGCGAAGGGGTGCGGGATGTCGTAGGTATCGGGGAGTGACTGGGTGGGAACGAGGATGCACCCGGCTTGCGCCGCGGTGCGGATCCGGTCCTGCTCGGTGTGGGTGAGGCTGGTCAGGGTGTGGCATGCCTGGTGCACCGCCGCGACGGCCAGCGGCAGGTCGTGTGGCTGGGGCGCCAGGCTGTCGGGAGGGCGCGCTGGATGGGCGGGGCCGCTGGCGAGCGTCCATGCTGGGTCGGCGTAGGCCAGCCGCCCGGTCCACAACGCCAGGTCGCTGGCCTCGCCAGCCACGGCCGACAGGTAGGCCGGCGTGTCGGTGGTGATGCGGCGGACCGCGCGTGCAGCGTGCAACCACCGGTCGCGGGCATGCGCGGCGGCGTCGGCTGCCGCGGACAGGTGCCCGCTGACCTCGGTGAGCCCGGCTTGCGCGCTGCGGGCGGCGAGGGCGTGGAGCAGGAGGTGGCAATGGTGGCTGGTCACGGTGCCGGCGTCGGCGACCTTGCGCAGCGACATCGCCGATACCCCAGGCGGCCGGGAGGCCCGGTAGGCGGATGCCCAGGCAAGGTGGCGGGCCCGTTCGGCGGTGCTGGTCACTGCCTCGCGCAGCGAACTGACCGGTTCGCCGCCGGTCAGCAGGGGGCGCTCGGGAATGGCGTTGACGGGATCGCCCGCAGCAGCTCACGGTCGGCTTCGGTGACCGGTTCGAGCTGGTGCGCGGCCCGGACGGAGGCATCCAGCACCCACAGCCATTGGCAGGCCGCGCTCAGCCGGCGCCGCGCGTTCCCGTTCCCGCGTGTGCCTGGGAACGGCGAGAGTGCCAGGTTCGCGCCGTGCTGCGCGGTCTGGCGTGCCAGCGCGCCGATCTCGGCCAGCAGCGCCCGGGTGACCGGCGCGGAGGTAATGACAAGCCCCCATTCCGAACGCTGTTGCGGGGCACCGTGGGAATCGGCGGCGAAGTGAGTTTGCAGCAGATCACGCCCGGTTGCCAGCGACACCGCGACTGCATCTAGCCGCTGGGCCAGCGGGCTTGCCGCCGGGGCGGCAGGCCATCGGCTGGGTGGGCGCCGCCGGATCAAGAACCCTGCCGCGTTGGTCGCGGCCTCGTTCGCTTGCAGGCACGCACGGGACCACGGGGCCAGCGCCGGCCCGGTGTCCCCCGGCAAATCGTGGAACGAGGTGGCGATGTCGCGCAGGTAACGGCCCATGACGGTGACCACCCGCAGCAGGCTGCGGGAGACTTCCTCTACGTTTCCCCCGGTGCCGCCCGCGTGGTGAGGCGCGGCTGTTCCGGCCAGGTGGCGGTGGGCCGACTGGACGAGCTCCCCGAATGTGGCCCTGCCCATCACGGCCCGCTACCGGTGAGCATGGCCTGGATCTGGCGGGCGTACCGCGCTGCGTTCTGGCACCCAGCCCGGTCACCGGGATCGGCCGCCTGCTCAGCGGCCTGTGCTAGCCGGGCCGTTAGCAGCGTGCTGACGGCCACAACAGCGGCCGCGCCGCTCTCCGCGCCTTCTGGGTGCATGGTGCCGCTCCCGGCCGGTGCCCGCAGGAGCTGGCGCGGGGGCAGCGACGGAGCGAACAGGACAGCATCGCGGCCGTTGGCGGCGCACGTGGCCGCCATGACGAACGAGACGAACCTGGGGTCACTGGGGTTCTCGTGGTCCTCGATGGCCGAGAGCAGGACCTCGAACGCCTCGTAGGCGGNNTTCCCGGCTTGCCGCCGCTTGTGCATAACGGCTGGCTGGGCGGGACGTGGGCTGCGCGCCCGGCTGGTCATGATGCTGTTTTCGTGCCGTTGCGCCGGACTTGGGGGCGGCCCGGTCATGGCGTCTGGGCAGACTGGCATGCTGGTGGTGTGACGGCAGTGCCGGTGGCGGCCCGCCAGCGGGTGCGTGGCCGGTAGGCGGGGTCGTCGATGTGGTCGTCGTCGAGCCCCATCGGCGTTGGCCACCCGTTTCCCGCCGCCCGGGCACGGGCGGCGGGAGCAGCGCGGCGTTCGGCCGGGGTGCGCCCGGCCGGTGGCATGTCCCATATCCGGCCGTAGAGGTCGCGGATTGCCGCGTGTGTGGCTGGCGTGACCGTCACCGTGGTGCCGCGGACGATGCCTGGCACTGTGCGCGGGGTCAGGCCGAGGTGGCGGGCCAGGCTGGCCGCAGGGTGGCCCATCGCGATGAGGGCTTGCAGCCGCCGCCTGGTCCCGGTGGCATCTCGCCGTCTGGCCACCTCGTCCAGCATTGCTGGGGTGATGGCGAGCAGGCGTCCGGCAGGCGCGGCGCGGACGCGCCCGGTGACACCCTGCCTCCTGGAGGGTTCACCGTGCAGCAACCAGTGCACGGTCATTGGGCTGACCCCAGCCGCGCGGGCGATCGCCTGGTAACTGGCCCCGCCCGCCCGGAGCATCCGCCGATGGCCGCGGACAGGGGTGGCGTCGGCCCCCGGCCGCCACCGCCCGTAGGCGATCTGCCGGGCGCGCCACCGGCAGTAGTCCCGGTGAAGGCGCGTGCTCGCGTGTGGCGTTGTCATGGCCGAAACGCCCCGGACAACGCCGGTGCCTGAAGTCCCGGTCACGAGGCGGCCTCACGGACTGGTTCCCGGTCCGCCGGCGTCTGCCGGGAGGCAGCGGGGATGCCGTGCTGGCGTGCGGGATCGGCAGGAAGGGAACCTGCGTGATGAGCGGGCCAGCGTGCTGGGCCGGGTTCCAGGCGGGCCAGGTGGTCATGCGCTGAGCGCAGGAACCCGGCGGTGGATACGGCAGGCTCGCTGGCACTGGCCTGGATGTCGCGGCCAGCCTGGTCCACCTGGGCCAGCAGCCCGCGCCGGTGCACCTCCCGCGCGCTTGCCACCGCGAGGGGGCCCATCCCACCGGCCAGGTCCGCGGCGTCCACGGTGACTCCCCGCCGCGACGCCTCCCAGCTCACCGTCACCGGGTCCACCGGCTGGCCCGCAACGGCAAGGTCACGCATGACCGCGTACAGCTCACCGTGTTCGGGGCAGCCAAAATGCCCGGGCCGCAGCCACCCCCGCACGGCGTGAAGCTGGGAGGGGCTGGCGGCAAGGTCGCGCAGCGCCTGGGCTCCAGCAGCCCGCGCCCCGGGCCCACCGGGCCGGGGCTCCCCCGCTGCCCGCACCGTGGCCTGCCGCTCCCGCAGGGCCGCGCTGGCAGCCGCCGCCCCGGCTAGCCGTACCGCGATCAAGG
>DPMS01000157.1 GCA_003541285.1 Actinomycetota bacterium | reverse complement strand
CAAGGCGTTCGCGCTGGCCGGCGCCAGGGTCGGGTACCTGGCTGCCGACCCGGCCGTGATCGAGGCACTGCTGCTGGTCCGGCTGCCCTACCACCTGTCCGCGGTCACCCAGGCGGTGGCGCGGGCGGCGCTCGCGCATGCCGCCGAGCCGCTGGCCACCGTGCAGGCCCTCCGTGCACAACGTGACATCGTGGTGGACTGGCTGCGTGACCGCGGGCTCACGGTGGCGGACTCGGACGCCAACTTCGTGCTGTTCGGTGAGTTCGCCGACGCCCACGTGGTGTGGCAGTCCCTGCTGGAGCAAGGGGTGCTGATCCGCGAAGTCGGGCCGCCCGGCTGGCTGCGGGTGAGTATCGGGACACCTGCCGAGATGGATGCGTTCCGCAGCGCACTGCTGACCATCCTGGCAGGCGCCCGCGAGGAGGTACACGGGTGAGCAGGACCGCACGGATCGAGCGGGTCACCAAGGAGACCAGCGTGGTGGTGGAGCTCGGCCTCGATGGCAGCGGCACGGCGCGGGTGAGCACCCGCGTCCCGTTCTTCGACCACATGCTCGCCCAGCTTGCCAAGCANNGGGATCAGCCGGTTCGGGGACGCCACCGTGCCGCTTGATGAGACGCTCGCCCGGGCGGCGGTGGACCTGTCCGGCCGGCCCTACCTGGTGCATTCCGAGCCGGCCGGCATGGCGCCGCTGATCGGCAGCTACGACACCACACTCACCCGGCACTTCTTCGAGTCGCTGACCTCGGCGGCGGGCATCTGCCTGCACCTGAGCGCCACCGGGCGCAATCCCCATCACATCGTGGAAGCCCAGTTCAAGGCGGTGGCACGGGCACTGCGGGCAGCGGTCGCGCCCGACCCGCGGGCGGCCGGCGTGCCGAGCACCAAGGGCGTGCTGTGACCACGGCCGGTTCCGGGCCCGGAGCGGGCCGGTGACCGGGCGCCGGCCTCGCGTCGTCGTGCTGGACTACGGCTCGGGGAACCTGCGTTCGGCGCAGCGGGCGCTGCTGCGGGCCGGGGCGGATGCTGAGGTCACGACGGACTTCGATGCGGCGCTGAACGCCGACGGGCTGGTCGTCCCAGGCGTCGGCGCGTTCGCCGCCTGCATGGCGGGCCTCCAGGAGGTCCGGGGGGATCAGGTGATCGACCGTCGGCTGGCGGGATCGCGGCCGGTGCTCGGCATCTGCGTCGGGATGCAGGTGCTGTTCACCGAGGGGGTCGAGCACGGTGTGCACACCAAGGGGTGCGGTCAGTGGCCAGGCACCGTGGAGCGGTTGCACGCGCAGGTGCTGCCGCATATGGGCTGGAACACGGTGCAAGCCCCAGCTGGCACGGTCCTGCTGGCCGGGATCGGCTCCGCCGAGCGGTTCTACTTCGTCCACTCCTATGCCGCCCGCTCGCTGCCACTGGAGGTGAGCGGGCACATGAGGGTGCCACTGCTCGCCTGGGCGACGCACGGGGAGCCGTTCATCGCCACGGTGGAGAGCGGCCCGCTGTGCGCGACCCAGTTCCACCCCGAAAAATCCGGCGACGCGGGCGCTGCGCTGCTGTCCAACTGGCTGGAGACGCTGCGATGAGCCTCACCCTGCTGCCGGCGGTGGACGTGGCCGGTGGCCAGGCGGTCCGGCTGGTCCAGGGCGCGGCGGGCACCGAGACCGGTTACGGCGACCCGGTGGCGGCCGCGCTGGCCTGGCAGGCCGCCGGGGCGCAGTGGATCCACCTGGTGGATCTGGACGCGGCATTCGGCCGTGGTTCCAACGCGGCGCTGCTCGCCGACGTGGTAGGCCGGCTCGACGTCGCGGTGGAGTTGTCCGGCGGCATCCGCGACGACGCCTCACTGGCTGCCGCGCTCGCCACTGGCTGCGCCCGGGTCAACATCGGCACCGCGGCGCTGGAACGGCCGGACTGGGTCCGTGCCGTCATCGCCGGGCACGGGGAGAAGATCGCGGTCGGGCTGGATGTCCGGGGCAGCCGGCTCGCTGCCCGGGGCTGGACCGCCGAAGGCGGGGAACTGGACGAGGCTCTTGGCCGGCTCGAAGCCGACGGCTGCTCCCGGTTCGTGGTCACCGACGTCACCAGGGATGGCACGCTGACCGGCCCCAACCTGGAACTGCTGCGGCGGGTCTGTGCGCGCACGGCACGGCCGGTGATCGCCAGCGGAGGCGTGTCCAGCCTGGCTGACCTGCAGGCGATCGCGGGACTGGCCCCGCTCGGGGTGGAGGGTGCGATCGTGGGCAAGGCACTGTACGCGGGTGCGTTCACCCTGGAGCAGGCACTGGAGGCGGTGGCGGCGTGACACGCAGGATCTCGACCGGTACTCCCTGGGAACCGGTGGTCGGGTACAGCCGGGCGGTAGCGGCTGGGGACTTCGTGTTCGTGGCGGGCTGCACCTCGGTCGCTGACGGCGTGTTCGTGCACGAGGGCGACGCGCAGGCCCAGACCGCACAGGCCATCGCGAACGTGGCCGACGCGCTGGAACGGGTCGGCGCGAGCCTGGCCGATGTGGTGCGGACCCGGATGTTCGTCACCGACATCTCCCGCTGGGAGGAGTACGGGCGGGCCCACGGTGCCGCATTCGGCAGCGTGATGCCGGCCACCTCGATGATCGA
>DPMS01000161.1 GCA_003541285.1 Actinomycetota bacterium | reverse complement strand
CCGCCGCGGCGGCCGCCCGCCGGCCCGGCCGCCGGATCCGGGCGCAGTTGCTGCGCAAAGGAGCCCTCCGCGCTGTCGTGGCGCTGTCCGCGGCGCACCATCTCTGGCTGCTGCGGCGCCCCGCCGGTGACACACCGCAGAGCGTCCTCATGGTCAGCTCGGCCGACCCCGGCACGATCGTTATGACGTGGCAGCGGTTTTGCGAGGGCACTGCGCGCGAGGAACCAGGGGTCAGCCGGGCAGTGCCGGTCATCGATCTGCTCGATGAGGAGGTGGATCTGACCCCGGGGCGCCATCTTTCCGCCCTGGCCCCCGACCATGCCGCCGAGCGGTTCACCCAGGCGCGGGATCGCCTGGCGGCGGTGGCCGGGGAACTGCACGATCTGCTACCCGATCTGCGGCCGGCGCGGGATCCCCGCGAACTCACCGTCGTGCCTGTCGCCGAGCTTGCCCGGACCGGGCAGCTGGCGATCCATCAGGCGCCGGCCCGCAGGGACTTCGGGCCCGGCGAGCAGGCCGTGATCACCGCCGAGGACGTCATCGAAGGCAGGGCGGCTTCGGACCGCGGAACGCAGGACGAGCGCTGGATCACCGTGCGGAGCGGGGACATCGTGGTGGCAGTGGCCGGGGGCCGCTTCGCAGTACGGGTCGCCGCGACCGACGGCGACATGCTCGGTCCCGGGCTCACCGTGCTGCGGGTCGATCCACGGCAACTCGATCCGCATTTCGTGGCAGGGGTATTGCGCAGCTCGGCAAACGCGCAGACCTCGGTCGTGCAGACCGGGGGGACCGGGCGGGCCGACATCCGGCGGGCCCGGGTGCCCCAGCTGCCGCTGGCGGAGCAGCGCCGGTATGGCGGTGCGTTCGCGCGGATGGAGAAGCTCGAATCGGCGGTTCATGCCGCCGCGGCAAGCGGCGCGGAGCTGGCACAGCTACTCGCCGACGGAGTGCTGGCGGGCACGCTGAAGCTGCCCGGCCGGCAGCCTGAACCCGGATAACCAGGTTAAAATCGCCGCACCGATGTCGCCGCTGCGAGGAGGCGGAGGGTGTGACACAGCGCACGGTCCTGGCCGGCCGCTACGCATTGGTCAGCCCGCTGGGCCGCGGTGGCATGGGCCAGGTCTGGGAGGGCCGGGACGAGCGGCTTGGCCGGCCGGTCGCGGTGAAGCTCATGACCGGGGACGTGCTGGCCGGGCGGGCTGAGACCGATGATCTGGTCCGCCGGTTCACGCGGGAGGCCGCTGTCACGGCCGGGCTGGAGCATCCCGGTGTGCCGGCCATCTACGACGCCGGAGAATACGACGGCGGGCTCTTCCTGGTCATGGAACTCGTGGACGGCTGCACGATCAGCGATCTCATCGCCGAGCATGGCCCGCTGCCCGTCCCCTGGGTGGCCGGGATCGGGGCCCAGGTTGCGGCGGTGCTGGCCGTGGCACACGAGCGCGGGATCATTCACCGCGACATCAAGCCGCAGAACGTCATGCTGACCGGTGACGGCACCGCGAAGATCCTCGACTTCGGGGTGGCCGGCATCCTCAGCCAGCGGATCACGAGTTCGGGAGTGGCCGTCGGCACCCCGGCGTACATGGCCCCCGAGCAACTGCACAGCCTTCCGGCAACGCCGCGCACCGACCTGTACACCCTGGGCTGCCTGCTGTACGAGATGCTGGCCGGCGAACCGGTGTTCTCCGCGACCTCACCCGCCGGGCTGATGCACCAGCATCTCGCGGTGGCTCCCGCGCGGCTGCGCCGCGACGACCTGCATCCGGGGCTGGAGGCGCTGGTCGGGCAGTTGCTTGCGAAAGACCCCGCGTGGCGGCCGGCCGATGCCCGGGAGACTTATGACCGGCTCCTGCCATACGTGGAACGACCTGGACCGCTCGGCGACATCGACCCGGCGGCGGGGAGCCGGAGCGGCTTGCACCTGTACTCGCTTCTCCTGGCCCGGCTCGATGGCACCGACCTCGCTGGAGCGGCGCAGCCGGGCCCGGAGCCGATCGCTCCCTGCCCCATGACGTATTCCAGAACGCCCAGCGGTACCCGCTGGACGCTCGTGCACAGTCTGTGGGTGCTGCCGACCCTGCTGTTCGGGATGGGCACCTGGCTGTCGTTCGGCTACATCGCCGCCCGGCACCAGCGCCTGTCCTGGCTCATCATCTGCATTGTCTACCTGGTGCTGGCGGTCACGGCGTTCGCGCTGGCCGGCAGCGGACCAGAGGTGGGGAACGGTCCCATACCCGCCGAGGCCAACGCCGGCATGATCATGGGGCTGGTGCTGTGGCCGCTGGGATTCATCCACGCCCTGTGGGTGAACTTCACGGTGCGCCTGCCGCTGCGGGCACGCAGCGGCGCGTAGTCCGCCGCGTTCCTGGAAACAGCGGCCCACGCGGTCGCGAGGATGGGAGCGATGCCATGACGGTCCCCGAAGTGGTGGCCGGCCCGGTGATTGCCGAGGAGGTGGCCGAGGCACTCCAGTGCGGTGGCCCGGTGGTGGCACTGGAAACCACGCTGGTCGCGCACGGCTTGCCCGGGCAGCAGGGGCTGGAAGTGGCACTGGCGGCTGAGGCGCGGGTACGCGCCGCCGGGGCCGTGCCCGCCACCGTCGGGGTGGTGGACGGCGCGGTCCGGGTGGGGCTGGCTGCTGGGGAACTGGCGCGCTTCGCGGCGGCGGGTGCGTCCGCGCGCAAAGTCGGCGCCCGTGACCTGGCCGCCTGCGTGGTCCAGGGGGCGCTCGGCGCCACCACGGTCGGCGGGACGCTGGCAGTGTGCCGGGCCACCGGCATCCGGTTCCTCGGCACCGGCGGCACCGGGGGTGTGCACCGTGACTTCGCCCGGTACCTCGATATCTCCAGCGACCTGCCCCAGATCGCACACACCCCGGCAGTGGTGGTGTCGTCGGGCGCCAAGTCCATCCTGGACGTCGCAGCGACCGCGGAACTCCTGGAAACCCTGGGGATTCCGGTGCTGGGGTGGCGGACGGCCACGCTGCCCGGCGGCGGCGCGGTCGATGGCGGCCCGCCGGTCTCCGCGGTCGTGACCAGCGCCGCCGAGACGGCCAGGATGGCGGCACTGCACTGGCGGCTGAACGGATCCTCGGGGCTGCTGCTCGCCCGCCCCCCCGACCCGGGTGTGGACGTCGAGCCGATCATCGCCGAGGCGGTCAGCCGTGTGCAGCAGCAGGGAGTGAGCGGGCAGTCGGTGACGCCGGCCGTTCTGGCCCTTGTTCATGACCTGAGCGGAGGCCGCAGCGTGGAAGTCAACCGTCTGCTCATCGCCGACAACGCCGCGCTGGCAGCGGAGGTGGCGGTGGCGTATGCCCGCGAGCAGGGGGGCGGCCGCGGCTAGCCGCCGGCGCCGGGCAGCTGGGCCGCGACCTTCTCCGCGATCAGCTCGAACGAGCGGATCCGGTCGCCGATGTCGTAGACCATCGTGGTCAGCATGAGCTCGTCCGCGCCGGTGCGCTCGATCAGCCCGGCGAGCCGCTGGCGGACGGTCTCCGGCGACCCGACCGCCTGGTCGGCGAACCGCTCGGCCGCGAACTCTCGTTCGGCATCCGAATAGGGGTACGCGGCGGCTTCCTCCGGGGTGGCCAGCGGCTGCGGCATGCCCTGCCGCAGCCGCAGGAACGACAGCGCGGCCGGGCCGGACAGCCACTGTGCCCGCTCGTCGGTGTCCGCGCAGATCGCGCTTACCGCCACCATCGCGTGCGGGCGCTCCAGCCAGCGCGACGGCCGGAAGCTGCGCCGGTACAGGGCCAGCGCCGGCACGGTACTGGCGGAACTGAAATGGTGCGCGAACGAGAAGGGCAGCCCGAGCAGTCCCGCCAGTTGCGCGCTGTAGCCGCTGGATCCGAGCAGCCAGATGGCCGGCATGTCGCCGGCGCCGGGGGTGGCGGTGATCCGCGCCCGCGGGTCCTCGCCGGTGAAAAGCCCGATCAGGTCGGCGAGTTCCTCCGGGAACCGCTCGGCGGACAGGCCCTCCATGGTGCGGCGCAGCGCCAGTGCGGTGAGCTGGTCGGTGCCCGGCGCGCGGCCGATGCCCAGGTCGATCCGGCCTGGGTGCAGGGCCTCCAGGGTGCCGAACTGCTCCGCCACCACCAGCGGCGGGTGGTTGGGGAGCATGACCCCGCCCGATCCCACCCGGATCCGGGACGTCGCCGCGGCGAGGTGTGCGATCAGGACCGCCGGGGCGGAACTCGCGATGGACGGCATGTTGTGGTGCTCGGCCACCCAGAAGCGCCGGTAATCGAGTTCCTCGGTGCGCCTGGCCAGTTCGGTGGTCTGGCGCAGCGCCTCGCCTGCGCTCCGGCCTGCGGCAACGGGAGAGAGGTCCAGGACGGACAGCGGCACGTCGGTCACACCGATCGCCAACCGGTGTCCGCCCCGGATTCTTCCGGGCGCCGGTCAGACCGCCCGGTCCCGGCCCTGCCAGTACGGCTCGCGGAGCGTGCGCTTGAGGATCTTCCCGGTCGCGTTCCTGGGCAGGGCGTCAACGATGTCCACGCTGGCCGGGCGCTTGTAGGCGGCCAGCCGCGGCCGGCAGAATTCCAGCAGCTTGCTGGCATCGATGGCCGCACCGGGCCGGGGGACGATCACCGCCTTCACGGCCTCGCCCCAGGTCGGGTCCGGGACCCCGATCACGGCCACCTCTGCGACATCGGGATACTCGCTGAGCACCCGCTCTACCTCGGCCGGGTACACGTTCTCCCCGCCGGAGATGATCATGT